>JAQVDU010000065.1 GCA_028698175.1 bacterium
GCATACTCCGGCTTTTTTTGTTCGGCTATTTTAGGTTCTTCTTTGTTCTCCGCAGCTGGCGGATTTTCTTTTTTGTCGACTGTATTTTCGCTCTGAGAAGAGGCGACAGCCTCAAGAAGAGCCTTGTCATCGGGATAGAGTTTGAGGAGTTTCTCCGAAAGAGCGTTGAATGAGCTTTCGTCATTCAGTTTTTTATAACACTTCAGAAGAAGTATCTCGGCGTCCTTCAGGTCTGGAAACTGGGAGAGAATCATGTTGCAGTAGTTTATAGCCTCGATGAATGAGTCATTGTTGTAAAAATCCTCTGCCAGAGCCACAAGAAGGGATATGGAATCCCTGTCCACCCTCATGTTCTCACTCAAACTTACCTCCTACTATCTCTTTGAAGATGCGCGAACTCTCCTTGATGTGTTCAACGAGTTTTTCGATCTTCTCCTGCTCCTCCGGAGTTCCTATTTCATCGTAAATTGAAATAAGCTCCTCTGATGATTTCTCCATCTCTCCTCTTTTGTAGAATGCCATGGCATTATATTTTTTCAGAGTTATGTCATGCACGTTGTTTTTCACCGCAAGAGAGGCATAGTCGTTTATCTTATCGAATTGGTGAGTCGCATAGAATGACGGAATTATTATCATGTATGCTTCCCTGCTGGCAGGGTTCTCTTTTATAAACTGCTTCAGCTCCGCTATAGCTTTGTCATATATGCCGTCGTCATAGAATCGCTTAGCCGAAGCGAGCGAATCAGTCTCCTGTTTTATTCCTGCGGATGAATCCGTCACGACTATTCCGAGAGTTATCATTCCGTAAATCAGCTTCGCTATTTCAAATTCGTCTCCATACTTGTCCGCAATATCCTTTATGGAATTCTGGCCGTTAAGCATTGAGATGATCTCCCATTCCCTAGGCTTAAGGTCAAGAGTGTCCATCTTGTCAGGGTTGTCCGAGAGTCGAGGCACAATTGCGGCTGAAGGAATCTTAGAGGAGAGGCGAGACCATTCGTCGATTCTCCTGGAGCCCTCCATTATAAGAGATTCCGTCTTTATTTTGAATTTGAAGAGGTCGTCGAGGATGAACGCCCCCTCCTCGAATTTGAAATACCCGTCCCTCCATTCGAAGAGTTTGAACACAAGGTCTTCCACTCTTGTCTTGAGAAACTTTTTGAAATCCTGTTCGGTCATAATACCGTTGGCAATCACCTCTCTCGCTATTTCAATCTCTCCAGTGCCTACTTTTTTCATCAGATTCTCTTCATAGAATTCTTTGGTCATTTTTCCGGCTTTTATTAGAGACAGAGATATGTGAGACCCGTCAAGTTTTACGAAGACGACCGTTCCGTTTTCAAAATGAACTTTCGCCTTCTCCTTTTCAGAGTTGACTATGTCAAGTATCCCCGTCTTCTGGTTGAAAGAGAGAATTTGAAAGAGGTCAATCAGATTCAGTTCGCTTATGGGACCTTCAATAGCCAAAACTCCTCCTATTCAAAAATTGAAATCCAGTGGCGAGCCGCTTGAATCGCATTTCTGCTCTTTTCGGCGAATTCGGAATCGGGAGAGGACGCTATTACATGATTCCACCTCTCCATAGCTTCCTTTATGTATCCCTCCCTCGCCATTATTTTTCCGTAGGCGAAATTTGCCTCGGGAAGATTGTTGTCTATCTTCAGAGCGTTCTCGTATGCCTCTTTTGCGGTGGGATAGTTCTCAAGTTCTGTGCATATGGTTCCGATCCTCAGAAACGCCTTGGCATTCGAGGGCTCTATCTGCACAATCCTCGTGTAAATCTGGATTGCTTTGTCATAATCGTCTGTCAGCTCGTAAATGTTGGCGACCTCCCATAAAATGTCAAGGTCATTGCTCTTTCTGTTGAATGCGTCCTGAAAGACAAGAAGCGCTTCATCAAACCTCTTCAGCGAACGAAGAAGTTTTCCTTTCTTCTTGATTATCTCATAGTCGTCAGGGTTTATTTTCAATATCGAATCAAAAACAGAGAGTGCCTCCTCGGATTTCTCCATGGAAAGGTAGATTTCGCCGAGATTGGTCAGAGCATCGATATTCGAAGGATCCTTTTCAAGGACTCTCTTCAAAACTTCAATGCCCTTCTCTTTGCTGTTCTTCTTCCACAAAACCAGAGCGTACATATTGGCAGCGCTCAGGTCGTCCGGGTTCTTTGAAAACACCCTGTCAAGATACTCTGACGCCTCTTCGTAGTTTCCCTTGTCGTATATTATCCTTGCGAGTTTAAGGAGAGTCTTTTCCCTTGAGGATGATATTTGTATTATCTTTCTGTAGTACTCCTCAGCTTCGCCGTAAATCTGCTTTACATTGTATGCATCGGCGACAATTTCAAGCATCTCAATGTCATTTTCGTCTTTCCTTACAACGTCAAGCGCCGCCTGAATGGAGTCGTCATACCTTCCCGAATTGAAGAGGCTCTTAGCTTCATCCCTCTTTTTGTCAAGGTTCTCAATGTCCTTCATCTTGACGTCCTCTCTTTCAAAAGTAGAGTCAGCCTCTTCTTCAAAGACGCCTCCGAATATGTCGGACTGTTTCTCAGTCACTTCAAATCCCTCAAGTCCGTCTCCGCCGGATGCGTTCACCTGAATCTCCTTGGAAAGCTGTGAGCCGATTAGAACATCGACCTTGTCGGCATAGTAGTCCAAGCCCAGCTTGTATCTTGTCTCAACATAATACGGATTGAGTTTCAGCGCCTCTTTGGTATTCTTCAGAGCGTCTTCATAGCGGCCGATCTTTGAGAGAGTGAAGCCGAGATTGTAGTACGCCTCGGCAAAATTCGAATCAAGCTGAAGGGCTTTTTCAAGGACCTTGACAGCCTCCTCGAATTTCCCCTGCTCTCTGTATATGATGCCCATGTAATTCAGCGTTAGCGAATAGTCCCCTTTGATTTCAATAACCTTCCTGCAGAGTTTCATCGCTTCGTCGAGCTTCTTGTTTTCTATGCAGAGTATCGACAGGTTTACGAGCGCATCCACGTAATCGTCTCTTATTTCAAGCGCCTTGCCGAAGAATTTTTCCGCCTCATCGTTCCTGTTCTTGTGGATCATAGCAATGGCAAGGTTGTTGTATGCCATAACGTATGTGGAGTCGGCCTTTATTGATTCATTGTAATACTTCACAGCATTGTCTATTTCACCCTTCCTATGATATGCTATACCTATGTCATTGAAAGCTTTTGACGCGAAATTGTCATCCTTCAGAGCGTTTTTGTACTCCTCGACCGCCTTGTCGTTCTCTCCGAGAAGAAGATAAATCTCTCCTATCTGGCTGTGTATTATCCCCCTGTCAGGCTCAACATTCTCCGCCTTTTTGAACTCCTTCAGAGCTTCGTTGAACAGACCCTTGTTTCTGAATCCTATGCCAAGAGTGAAGTGCGTCAAAAACGAATTCGGCTGGATTGAAACGTTTGACTGTTCTCCCGAAAACATTGCCTGATAGGCGCCCGGCTGATAGAAATCTATTCCAAGATTTGCCTGCGTCTTTCCGTATGCGGGGTTTAGCTTAATTGCCTTCTTTGTCTCTTTGATAGCGTCTTCAAACATCCCCTTTTCTCCGTACACAAATCCTATGAGAAAGTGAGCTTCCGCGAGATTGGGGTCGATTTCAAGCGCCTTCTGAAACTCCTTTATGGCAGAATCGAGTATTCCCTTGTTGTAATAAACTTCTCCGAGCATCGAATGTATCTGTGCCGAATCAGGTTTTATTTTAAGAGCCTTTCTGTACTCTTCGATTGATTCATCATACATTCCGAGAGATTTGTAAATGCTTGTCAGATTGAGTCTCGCATCAAGATACTGGGAGTCCTGCTTCAAAACGCGCCTGTACTCTGCGATTGCGTCGAGTGAACGACCCATATTGTTAAGAGCCTCTGCGAGCTTGAATCTCAGATTTTTATCTTCAGGATGCTCCTCAAGCAGTTTTTTGTACTCCTCTATCTTGTCGTCATACATCCCGGTCTCTCTGTAAATCAGCTCAAGATTATTCTTCGCGAGGGTAAATCTTGCGTCGATAGCCAATGCCTTCTCAAGCTCAGCTATTGCTTCGTCGTATAGCCCCTTGTTGTAGTATACAACCGCCAGGTTGTTGTGGGCTCCGGCGTCATTCTGGTCAATCCTCTGCGCAAAGGATTTTAGAATACGCCTTTCGGCATCTGAAATCTGAACCTGTTTTTTCATCATTCCTACCTGTTGAGAAAATCAAGAAGTTTCTTGAGCGAAACCGGGTCCGGAAGAAGAATCAGATACCCTTTCAGATTCTGGGTGTCCTCTTCAAAAGAAAACTCCGTTTCAACGCAGAAAACTATGTCCTTGTTCGCCGCAAAATCTATGTATGCCGAAGTGAGCACTGCTGAACCCACGTCAATTACGAGGTTCGGAACCGAAGGAAGTATAAGCATATTCAAAAAATCGCTGAGAGCCGTCAGGTAAGAGCTTATTACTATATTGGCCACTTCCTTTATCGCAGATTGCTCGATTTCTGAAAGAATTGTGGTCGTGCCCTCTTCCTTTCCCATGACCATGTCTACAAGAAGCATTGACTGGTCTCTTGGGAATATCAGAAGAGTGCGTCCGGTCAGATCTCCCAAAAATTTCAAGAGGCATCCGGTCACAATCTCATCCTCATTGTTGATTATCCTGTAAACGTCCTCTGATGATATTATGTGCACTTTTGGAACGGATACCATTACCTTCTTGTTTATTAGCTGCGACAGAACAGTCGCCGCATGGCCTCCGCCTATGTTTGAAATCTCTTTGATTCCGTCAAGATGAAAGTCTTTCAGATCCTTTAAGTCCATATGTTACCCCACTTTTGCCATTTGTAGAAGACCGGGAACGTCAACTATGAAAGAAGGCATTCCGTTGTTAAGTATCGTTACCCCGGCAAGACCTTGAATGCCGGAGAGCATTCCTCTTAGCGATTTTACGACCACTTCAGACTGTTCCACGAATTCATCAACCAGTATTCCGTACTGAGAGTCGTCAACCTCGACAAGCACTATGGAATAGTCTGTCTTTTTTTCGTTCATTTTCACTTTGTAAATGTCGGAGACCCTTATAATTGGAATAAGCTGGTCCCTGAGTATAAAGACCTCTCTGCCCATTATGCTCTGGATCTCCTCATCCTTGATATCTATAGTTTCGATTATATGGGTCAGCGGAATTATGTAAACCTCGCTTCCCACGTTTACCTGAAGAGTCTTTATGATAGCCAGGGTGAGAGGCACCTTGAGAGTGAATGTGGTGCCGCGGTCCTTTTCTGAAGATATTTCGAATGAACCGCCCATCTGCTTCAGCACGCTCTTCACTGCATCCACTCCGACGCCCCTTCCGGAAACGTCGCTCACTTCGTCCTTTGTCGAGAAGCCGCTCTGAGTTATGAAGTGGAAAATATCGGTCTGCGTAAGATTCTTTGCGTGCTCTTCCGAAATAAGTCCGCGCTCAAGAGCCTTCTTCAGTATTCTCTCTGTGTCAAGTCCTTTGCCGTCGTCGCTGACCTCAATGATTATGGCATTTTTGAGTCTCTTTGCTTCAAGGACTATCGTTCCGGTCTCCTTCTTTCTCTTTGCCCTCCTCTCTTCAGACCTCTCAATTCCATGGTCTATTGAGTTTCTGAGAAGGTGGAGAAGCGGGTCCGCAAGAGCGTTGAGAAGAGCCCTGTCGAGCTCTATGTCGCGCCCCTTGACTATGAAATCTATCTTTTTGTTCAGTTTATTTGAAAGGTCCCTGATGTACCGCGGATATCTGTCGAAAATCTGCCACACCGGGACCATGCGGATTTTCATAACTTCATCCTGAATATTCGTAATTATTTTGGAAGTGCTGTTGAGAGCATTTATTAGCTCCTCATTCTGAGTGGAGTAGGCGATCTGCTGGAGACGGCCCCTAGCGATTACAAGCTCCGAAGCATAATTTTGAAGATTGTCGAGACGTTCAAGGGAGACTTTGATGTCTTTCCTCTGACCTGACTTCTCTTCCTGTGTTTCGTCTTTCTTTTCGGTTTTTCTTAATATCGCATCTTTTATCTCGGGTATCTTTTTTATCTCTTCAACAAGAGAGTTTGCGCTGTCTCCCGACGTCAGGCATAGAAGAAATGATTTGTCGAACTCCTCGCGCATCACAGCGTCCATATCCGGCTCCGTCTTTGCGAATACTCCTCTGTCCTTTGCCGCCTTCACAACTACGAATGCCCTTGCGGATTTCAGCATAACGTCGTCTGAAAATATCACCTCTATTGTAAATGAATTTTCCGGGTCAATCTTTGGCGCTGCAGGATTCGCAGTCTTGCTCTGCTCAGTATTCTCGAAAGCTTTAGAACCTGCTTTGATAGATTCAAGAACGTGCCTAAAGCTTTTTATCACACCCGGGTCTATGTTTTTTTTATGCACCAAAGCGTCTATATAGTCATTGCCTTTCAAAAGAAGGTCAGTGAGCTCGTTTGACAGCTGCAAAGTTCCTCCGCGTATCATGTCCATCACATCCTCGAGACCGTGGGCTATCTGGGATATCTCTATGTAACCCATTGAGGCAGCCATCCCCTTGAGGGTGTGCATTGCCCTGAATATTACGTTGACCGATTCGGTGCTTTCGGAGTTTTTCTCCAAATCAAGCAGAGCGGACGATATCTGCTCAATATACTCTTCGGATTCGCTGATAAATAAATCTTCGTATTTGGACGTGTCCATTTTACTTCATATTGAGTATTCTTCCCACCGATTCCAGGACCCTTGAAGGCTGAAACGGCTTCACGACAAAATCCTTTGCTCCCGCCTGAATTGCCTCAACGACCAGGGACTGCTGACCCATTGCCGAAACCATTAGAATCTTTGCATTGGGATACTCCTTGATGATTTCGCGCACGGCGTCTATACCCGACATGTCAGGCATGATGATGTCCATTGTCACAAGGTCAGGTTGCGTCTCCCTGAACATCGTAACAGCCTGCGCCCCGGTTCCTGCCTCTCCGCAGATTTCGAATCCTTCCTTTTTGAGGATGTCTGCAATCATCCTCCTCATAAAAATTGCATCATCCACGATCAGAACCCTTGTTGACATATATGTCCTCCTAATTTTTTGTTAAAATCCTTTTAAGGTCGATTATGATTATTTGTTTTCCATTCTTTTCAATGAATCCCTTTATAAATCCTGAGTCGGTCTGAGTTTCATTTTCATTCTTTTCCAGTCTTATGATTCCGTCTATTGCGTCAACTGTAAGTCCGAATTTGTCCTTGTTCATCTCGCAGATTATTATGTTCTCCTCCTGTTTGCTTCTGTCTATTCTAAGACGTTTTTTCAGATTAACGAGCGTGACCACGTCTCCTCTGAGATTGATTATTCCGTCGATGAAGTCATCGGAGTTCGGAACTCTTACCGCATCCATCTTTTCGTAGATGTCGTTGATATTCTCTATTTCCACGCCATACCTCTTGTTTTCGAGGAAGAAGACAACTATTTGTCTAATCGCCATTTTCGAACCACTCCTTCCATACGTACTCTATCGGATGAACGCTCAGCGGATGCACATAGTACCCGTGCACCTTGTTTGTCACAGCGACCTGATTGTATATGTGCGTTAAAAATATCATCGGTGCGTCTTCAACAATTATTTTCTCGATATCCTGATACAACTGCATCCTCATGTCATAGTTGGTTATCTGCCTCGCTCTTACTATCATCTCATCCACGCTTCTGTTGGAATAGCACGTGTTGTTTCCGCCGTCTCCGAAAGAATCAGAGTGGAACAGGGGGTATAAAAAGTTATCCGGCTCTCCTGTGTCACCGGCCCATCCCATCATAAACAACTCGGTCTTTCCGGAATGCATTCTTTCAAGAAGCTCCAGCCACGGCAGTGGAACCACCTTTATTCTTATTCCTATCTCTGTCCACATGTCTCTGAGGATCTCAGCCCTTCTCACCACACGCTCGGTATCTGAGCATATCATTTCAAAGTAGTGTTTTATGCCGTCTTTGAGACCGACCTCCCTCATAAGGTCCTTGGCCTTGTGAGGATTGTACGGATAACCCTGAAGGGATTTGTTGAATGCGGCAAGGGTCGGCGGAAAGATTCCCTTCGCTGCCAATCCGGCGCCATTCATCGTCTCGTTTATGTATCTTGCTTTATCCGTGGCAAGGTTCATTGCCTGCCTCACCTGCTTGTAGAGAGTGAGTTCATTCTTCTTTGACATGTTTATTCCGATGTACTGCACGTCAAGCGAAGGAGTCGACATGACCTGAATGTCTATTCTGTTGTTTCTTTTCAGCGAATCTATGTTCTCCGCGTCAATGGTCGCAAAATCAATACTATGCTCCAGAAGCTTTTCAAATGCCTCGTTCTCATTTCCCATTATTATCTCAACTGTGTCAAGATAGGGTTCTCCTTCGAAATGATGGTGGTTTGATTCCAGAATTATGTGAGAATCGGTTATCTCCTTAACCATAAACGGACCGCACCCTATCGGGTTGGAGCGCATCTGCTCGTCGGTAAACCTCGACATCTCCTTTTTGATTACGGAGAGCGGAGAGACTGCGAGATTTGACAGAAAAGGAATGTACGGATATTCAAGCAGAAATTTTATAGTATAGTCGTCTATGATTTTTATTCCTTCCACGTCCTTCGCCCTGTGCTTGCTGTAATCCTGCGCTCCTTTGAGCATGTTGACAAATGGCGCATTGGGAGAGAGCACCACTCTCTTGACCGATTCTTTGACGTCTTCGGAAGTCACGGGAGAGCCGTCATGGAAGAATCCGTTTTCCCTAAGAAAGAAAGTCCATTCCGTTGCATCCTCGTTTATCTGCCAGTACTTCGCGAGAGAAGGGATTACGTTGGTGTCCTTTCCGAACTTCACAAGACCGGCATTGTAAAGCTGGAGAATGTGGTTTGACGTTGCGTCTCCTATAAGTGAAGGATGCCAGTGCACCGGCAGGTTTCTCATAACAAACTTGAATCTGTTCTTTTCGGGATTTCTGGTTATATTGAACCTCTTTCCCATATTATCTTCGATTCCGACGCTCATGTGTATTGAATCGTCATTCTTCAGCAGGTCCTGCTTCAATATGCTGAAAAGGTCATTCGCCTTGTCGTTTATCTTTTTTGTTTCGTTCTTTATCCCGTTGTACGTCTGGAGTATGTCATTCCGTATCTTCTCCTGAGCTGATACTGAATCATAAATCTCCTTTAAAAGACTTTTGAAATTGTCGGACGATTCTTTTATGTTGTCAATGATTTCTTTGCTGTTTTTTATGGAGAATTCGATTTTATCAGCCGAGCTCAGTTCGCTTGAAACAATATCCACGACATTATGAATGACAACCTGCATGTTGGTGACAATCTTGTTTATCTCCAGAGACGCCTCGGAGGCCTTTACAATAAGGTCCTTGGTCTGTATAACTATCACTGACAATGACTGCTGAAACTTTCCGGCCCTCGCCGCTTCAATCGAAGCGTATAGGGAGAGAAGACGCGTCTGCTCGGAGAGCTCTTTAAGCTCATTGCTCGTTTCATGGATGAAGTCAAGGTTTTTTGATACGCTTGCGAAAATTTCATTCAGTTCGAGAATCACAGCCTTCATGCCGCCAATCTCTTTCATTACGGCATTTACGTTAAGTGAAAAATCGTTTACCGAGCTCATGAGAAGGTTTATGCTGTCCTCAATCTCGCCTACGTTTTTCAGGATCATCTGCTCATTCTCTTCAATTGAATCTATCGTGTCTTTATACTTTGTGATAAACCCCACCTGATGGGAATTGTTGTCAATAAATTCGTCTATTATCGTGATTATCTGTTCAGAAATGTATTTGCTGTTTTTCAGATGGTTCTCTATTTTTTTGAAGAGCTTTATCTCAGTCGAAATAGCAGGCATCAGGTTCCTGTTTGAGGATATCATGTCCATTAGAATGTCAATCTGTTGCATAAGATTCAGAAGGGACGCCTTAATGTCGGCCTGAGTTTTGACCATAGTGGAGAGCTTCTCGCTTGACTGCAGGCTTGACGTGATTATATTGCTCACATCCTTGTTGAGGTCTGTGATCGTTCCTTTGTTGTTGTCCTGAATTGCGATAAACTCTTTCATCCTGTCTGAGTTTTTCACAATGTCGTGAAGATTATTCTCCACGTCCTTAAGTCTGAAAGAGAGAACGTCAATGTTCTTCTTCATCCCCTCGGTAGAGCTCTTCGTCTGGTTTATTATGCCTATGATATTGAGTGTATGCTTCTGAATCTCGTCAATGCCTTCGGGGATCTTCTGCGTAAGCTTGAAGGTCTTGTTGGCAAGAAGAAGCATTCTGTCCGCTATCACTTCGAACCCTCTTCCGCTCTCTCCCGCATGGTATGCCTTTATGCCTGCATTCCTCGCGGCTGATTCGCTCATCTGCGCGATTTTAAAGATGATGTCAGTAATGAATCCTATCTTCTGGGAATATTCGTTGAACGGCTGAATGAATGACAGGATGTTGGAAGTCGATTCAGTGAAGAGAGTCAGCTGTTGGATAATATTGTTTATTTCGTTTATACCGGCATTCGTCTTTTCATTGGAGCTTCTTGCGTATTCTATAAGAACGTCCGCCGCTTCTGAGACTATCTGGATTGAGGCATAGAGTTTGTGACCCTTCTCCTCCACCCTCTGTATCTCGCCTGCGAGTATGTTTTCATTGTCATTAATAGTGGTGAGAATATTGAGCGCCTCTCTGTTTATGCCGAGAAGCTCTTCCTCGTCTATCTTTATTGTTTTTAGGGCGTATATTACCGCAGTTGTGTCAACCACGGCAGTTGAATGGTCTTTAATCCGCTTCTTCTTCAAATTAAAATCCAATTTCATTTTAGTCCTTTCATATCAATAAAAAAATATAACATAAAAAGATAATTAAATCAATACTCCGTATAATCTTATAATTGTATCTGTCGGGTGTACAATAAAAATGCTGTTCACCCATCTTCTATATTATATATTGTATTGTCCTTGAAATTTGTAAGGTAAAAAGTATAATGCTGGTATGGCGCAGATAGCTGGAATTTTAAGAAAAAACAAAAATCAGGGAGAATGGGGTTCTTGTAATCTTTATAATGGCTGGTCAAGCTGCTTTGAGTCAAGCGCAATCAAACTTTTTCTCTGTGATTCCATCAAATTGAATTATCGCGCCCGGATAAACTCTAAAGAAGGAAAAATCATTCTTGGCAATTATATCGGAGACTCAGATAGCCCGGAACTTTATTGTCCTGCGGCCGGACATTACCTCATTCTGAATTTCAGCGAAAATACTCTCTTTTTACGTTCTGATCCGATGGGCATGAGACCTCTTTATTACTGCGAGGACGATAAATCCTTTTACTTTTCATCAAATATCAAAATCCTGTCAGACATCAGCGGATTCAATCTTCCCGACTTCTCCACAATAGCGTCAATACTTGTCATGCGCTACTCTATGAACGAAAGAACCGAAATTAAAGGCGTAAAGAGACTCAAAATAAATGAAATCATCAG
>JAQVDU010000148.1 GCA_028698175.1 bacterium
TAGCTATCTCCGCGGTCTCTTTGTCACGGACCTCTCCCACCATTATCACGTTCGGGTCCTGCCTTAAATAAGCCCTCAGGGCTGATGCAAAGGTGAGCCCGACAGCTTCCTGAACCTGAAGCTGATTTATGCCTTCAAGGGAGAATTCTATAGGGTCTTCGGCAGTTGTAATATTGAGTTCCGGGGAGTTTATCTTCTGAATGCATGTGTAGAGAGTGGTAGTCTTTCCGCAGCCTGTCGGTCCGGTCACAAGAATTATTCCCACCGGATTTCTGAGTGATTTCATCAAGGATTTCTCAAGGTCGGGGTCAAAACCGAGCTTGTCAAATTCAAATTCGACTTTGTCCCTGTCAAGAATTCTCATTGCCACCTTTTCGCCGTACATAGTCGGACAGCAGGCAACGCGGATATCTATAGGCCTGTCGTGAACCCTCACCTTTATTCTTCCGTCCTGAGGAAGTCGAGTCTCCTGAAGCCTCATCTTTCCCATCACCTTTATTCTCGAAACAATTGATTTTCTGTACTGCCAGCGCGGCGGCTTGTCAATCGGACGGAGGACTCCGTCGATTCTGTATCGGATTCTCAATGACTGGTCATACGGCTCTATGTGAATGTCTGATGCTCCCTGCTCTACAGCGGTGGTTATAAGACTGTTGACTATTTTTACTATCGGTCCGCTCTCTACGTTAGCGGCAAGGTCGCCCACAGCTTCGTCAGCCTGCTCATTCTCATCTTTCTTGATGACTTCAATATCCTCTTCCTGAATTTCATCCATATCTACTACGTCATCAATGTCAACTTCGACTTCCGTATAATATTTTTCAATGAACATTTCAATTGCATTTTCAGTCGCCACGAGCGGGACAATATTGTGGGCTGTTGTGAACTTTAAATCCTCGAGAGCAAAGACGTCAGCCGGGTTGCCCATTGCAAGGTATAGTGTTCGTCCGTCCCTTCTTACGGGAAAGACCTCATATTTTTTTGCCAGTTTTGCGGGAATTAACTGAAGAAGGGATTCATCAACTTCTATCTCATTAAGGTTGACCGCCTGCACCTTATACTGGCGGCTTAAGAATTCAACAAGTTTGTTGTCAGACGTGAATCCGAGCTCTACAAGAATAGAACCCAGTTTTTTGGTTGTCCCCTTTTGGGCTTTCAATGCCTGATTCAGCTGTTCATTATTTATCAGCCCGGCATTGATGAGCATATTTCCAAGTTTTTCCGACATATAATAATATTTTATACAAATATCCTGTTAAGTCAAGTAAAAATAAATATATATAAATTGCTTACTTGTGTGTTTATTCCTGCGAATTTTTTTCAGTTGATTTGAGTTGAAAAAAAAACTTTAAATGATATCATAATTCTATGAAGAATAAAATTCATAAAGATTGCGGAAATGCAAAAAACGGAGCGAACTCTTTATGAGTCTCGAAACAGTTCTTTTGTGGGTCGGAGTTCTTCTGTTTTTAAGCATTTTATCAATTAAGTTGTCTGACAGGTCGGCTATACCGGTTTTGCTCTTCTTCTTAATCATAGGAATGCTTGTTGGCTCTGAAGGATTGGGGGGCATTCACTTCGACAATGCCCAGCTTGCGAAATCAATCGGAATTGTTTCTCTGATATTTATCATATTTTCCGGAGGCCTTAACACAAGTTGGAAAGAGAGCAGAAAATACCTGGCACAGGGCATTATCCTTTCAACTTTAGGAGTCCTGCTGACTGCCGTAACAACCGGATTCTTCGCTGTATGGATATTCAAATTCACAATTCTTGAAGGAATGCTTATAGGCGCAATAATCTCATCGACCGATGCCGCTGCAGTATTCGCCGTCTTGAAATCGAAAAAAATTAGTTTAAAAGCTCCCTTAAAACCGCTTCTTGAATTGGAATCCGGTAGCAATGATCCGATGGCGGTCTTCCTGACTTTAGGATTAATAAGTATCATGAAATCAAACAATCCGAATGTTATTTCATTTGTACTTGGCTTCATAATGGACATGGCAGTCGGCGCTCTTGTGGGTTTTATGATGGTTAAAACAATAACGTTCATGGTTAAAAAACTGAAGCTTGATTATGAAGGCCTTTACCCGATAATCACCATTTCAATGGTTCTTCTGGCTTACGTAATCGCTGTAGCTCTTAAAGGAAACGGTATTTTAGCGGTCTATATAACCGGTGTAGGATTAGGACAGGCAGAATATATAAATAAAAAAACAATAATAAAATTTCATGACGGACTTGCTTGGATAAGCCAAATTGCTATGTTTGTCACTCTTGGACTCCTTGTGTATCCTTCTCATGTAATCCCTTTGATAGGCAAGGGACTGCTTTTAACATTGATTCTCATGCTTATCGCAAGGCCAATAAGCGTGTATCTGTGTTTGCTACCCTTCAGGATCGGTTTAGGAAAGAAAATAATGATAGCTTGGGTGGGTCTTAGAGGAGCAGTTCCAATCATATTGGCGACGTTTCCGTTTACCGCAGGTCTTCCTCTGGCAGATGCATATTTTAATATTGTATTTTTCGTTGTAGTTGCATCGGTCTTCATTCAAGGAACTTCAATACCTTTTGTTTCAAAACTGCTAAATGTTACTGCCCCTTTCAGCAAAAAAATCAGGCACCCAATAGAATTTGAAAAGAATGACCTGTTAA
>JAQVDU010000066.1 GCA_028698175.1 bacterium
ATGATACATCATTTATTCCCATGAGATTTATTCTTTTGGCAGGTGACGTGGATGTCATACCGAATTTTACAGGCACTGAGATGGACAACCCTCCCACAGACCTTTACTATTCTCTCCTCTCCGGCAGCGATTATATGCCTGACGTTTACATAGGAAGATTTCCGTCATCCGACACGCTCTCTCTTCGAACAATGTCTCAAAAGAGCATAATGTTTGAAAAAGCAGAGTGGGGTGTCGATGACTCTTGGGCAAACAAAGCATACCTTATGGCTTCTGACGACCCGTCATTCCATCTTGTCGCCGAATCGACTCAGATTTACGCCGCCTCAAAGCTGAGAAGCGAGTTTATGGAGGTTGACTCGATGTTTGACTATTACAACTCAGGCACACAGGTATCGACAGCCCTCAATGAAGGACGCTCAATAGTCGTTTACTCGGGACACGGGTCATACACTGCATGGGCCGGCCCCTATTTTTCCCAGACGGACATAGAGAATCTGACAAACAACGATATGATTCCTATTGTATCAAGCTACGCCTGTCTCACCGGAAACTATGCTCTGCCGTATGACTGTTTCGGAGAGAGCTGGGTCAAGAAGGAGAGCGGCGGAGCCGTCTCATACATGGGCTCCTCTGTTTACTCTTACTGGGACGAGGATGACTATATGGAGAGAAGCTTCTTTGACGCTCTCTCTGATTCAGGATGGATGGTCGCTGGAAAACTTATGAATGCGGGAAAGTTCGGCGTCTTTACGGCTTATTCAGGAGGAGGGCTCAGCAAAAGGTACTATGAGATGTATAATATCCTCGGAGACCCCTCTCTGGGATTTTATACGGGAGTCAAAGATACGCTGAAAATCAATGTCATGAACCCTCTGCCCGAAGCGGCATCTGAGCTTGAAGTGACTGTCTATGGCGATGGATCATCTCTTCCCGTTGAAAATGCTTTGGTATCACTCACATTCAACCAGTCCCTATACGCCGTCTCTTACACCGATTCATCCGGAAAGGTTGTATTCTCAAATCCGGGATTCTTTGGAGATACTCTCTTTTTCACGGCATCAAAGCCGTCTTACAGGCAGGGAGAGTCATTTACAATCCTATCCTCCTCTTCATTCTATCCTTTCATTTCAAAGACCCTCTTTTCAGACACGATCTTCACAATCAACGGGTCCGACCTGAGCTACTCTCCGCTCGAAACGGGAAGTTTTGACATTATGGTTAAAAATCTCGGTGAATCAAGCATAATATCCCTTGAATGCTCCCTTGCGACCACTGGTTCTCTCATAGATTTTAAGTCATACACTGCCGAGTTTTCAGAAACGATTGGCATTGGTGATTCCTCTTGGGTGAAAGTTCCTTTGATATCATTTGTCAAAGAGGGGATCAGAAACAATTCCCGCGACACGATTCTCTTTTTCATGAGGGACGCCTATGATTCAGCGATAGTTTATAAAAAGCAGATGAAAATTCTCTCTCCTGATATAATCATAAATTCGCCTGAATATTCTTTTTCTGAGGGAATAAACTCCGGCGACACTGTTAAAATGACGGTCAGGGCAATAAATGGATCCGCAACTGATGACCGCTCCATCTCTTTGAAATTCATATCAAAAGACACGACTCTCATTCAATTCATTGACTCTACTTCGGGTTTTGATTTTATCGGAGGTTTTGACACTTTAACCAGCGACACAATGTCATTCTTTGTTTCATCGGAGGATGACTCTTTCTTCACTGCGTCATTCATGGTCTTGACGAGAGACACGTTCGGGATAGAGGATACGTTTGATTTTTCTTTGAGTTTCAACAAAAAGGATTATCTTGTCCTTGATTATTCAAAAGACAACCTCTCCGCTTTATTCATTGATTCCATTCTGGGAGAGCTCGGTTACAGCGGCTCATACGCTCTATCTGTTGACGTCAAATCCCTCGGCAATTACAAAAACATATTCATGTCGGCAGGCGAGTACCCGAACAACAGAGTTATTTCCGCAGGCGACTCAGTCGCCGCGGCGATTGACTCTCTCTGCAGGGAGGGTAAACTCAACCTCTATCTTGAAGGCGGAGAAATGTGGTTCTGGGATTTATACACGGGACAGGGTTATGATTTTCAGCCGCTGACGAAGATAGACGGAAGGGCGGACGGAGACATGCTGGGAAATTTCGAAATCACAGGAGAAGAGAACTCAATAGGAGAGGGAATAAGCATAACTTATGACGGAGGAATCTCGGCTGATGTTTTAGACACACTCCTTGGCGCAAAGCAGGTTTTTTTCAAGGGAGATACTCTCTATGCGGCGTCATATAGAGATCCTCTCTATAAAACAGTGGGATCGTCCCTGTGCGTGGGGAGTTTGGTTGATGCCGACTCTGTCTCTTCAAGAAAAGAATGGGTGAGAAGAATCATGCTCTTCTTTGAGGGTTTGATAGGTGTAAATGAACTCAGCATGGATTCACACCTTCCCGAATTCAAGTTTATATCAATGAGCTCGCCTCTTTCTTCAAATGAGTTCAGGATATTCTACACTGCAATCAGGGGAGAAGAAGTTGCATTTAAAGTTTACAACTCAGCCGGCATGGAGGTCTTCTCAAAGAAGATACCTGCATTGGCAAGCGGACTAAACTCGTTTACCTTTAATGTCTCTGAAAACAACCTTGCAAGCGGCGTCTATTTTATCAGGGCAGACAACAGCAAAAAGAGCTTCACGAAAAAAATCGCGGTTATAAGATAACACAATTGATTCTGGGGGACACAATCTCTTGCAGTGTCCCCGTCTTTTAGGGGCGGACACATGTCCGCCCCTTTGCTTTTAGTTGTGGATATTGACTTTTCAAAAAAAATAGAATATCATTTTCAGAATTGATTGGAGGAGAAAAGATTTGCGTAATGTTTCAAAAAAAATGCAATAGGAGGCGTATGTGAAAAAAATGGTATTCATTTTTTTGTCAATTTTCTTTGTATCAACATCACTTTTTGCAGTGGTATCACCCACTCCAAACTGGTACACTGAAGCGAATGTCGCAAACACCAATTACGGCTCTTCAGTATCAAATGCAGGTGACGTCAACGGCGACGGTTACGATGACTTGATAGTCGGAGCCAGCGGTTATGAAAACAGTGAAACAAATGAGGGAAGGGCACTTCTCTATCTCGGCTCTCCGACAGGACTTTTGACAACTCCCGCTTGGACAGTCGAATCAAACCAGGCAAGCGCATTCATGGGTTCTTGCGTCTCTTTCGCAGGCGACGTTAACGGAGACGGGTACGATGATGTTCTCGTTTCAACTCCATACTATGACGATCCGGATGCAAATGAAGGAAAGGTTGAAGCTTATTACGGGTCAGCATCAGGACTTTCAGCAACTCCAAATTGGGTTAAAGAGGGAAATCAGACTGACGTTCAATTCGGAAATTCTGCTTCATACGCAGGTGATATAAACGGCGACGGTTATGATGATATCATAATAGGAGCTCCTTATTATGACAACGGACATGCGGACGAAGGAAGGGTTTATGTTTATTACGGCTCAGCAACCGGTCTTGACACTATAGCAGCTTGGCAGTATGAATCAAATCAGGGGAGCGCGGTTTTGGGTTTTGCAGTCTCCTCTGCAGGAGACGTCAACAATGACGGTTATGATGATGTTTTGGTGGGAGCATTTGCTTATGATAATGGACAAACAAATGAAGGCGTTGCTTATGTTTTTTACGGCTCGGCATCAGGACTGGCCGCAGCGCCAAACTGGACAGGCGAATCGAATCAGGATCAGGCATTTTACGGTCTCGCAGTCTCCTCTGCAGGAGACGTCAACAGTGACGGTTATGGCGACATTATAGTTGGAGCATACGCCTATGATAACGGTGAAACGGATGAGGGCAGGGCATATGTTTATCACGGCTCAGCTTCAGGGCTATCTGCGACCGCAAACTGGACAAACGAGTCGAATCAAGCCAACGCTCACTACGGCACGGCAGTCGGATGCGCCGGAGACGTTAATGGAAACGGGTATGATGACGTGATTGTTGGAGCTGATTGGTATGCCAACGGAGAATTTAACGAAGGAAGGGCTTTTGTCTATTACGGAAATACTTCCGGACTCTATGCCGCCCCTGCATGGACAGGAGAAAGCAACATTGCATCTGCAGGATTCGGAGGATGCGTCTCATCAGTTGGCGACGTCAACGGCGACGGCGGAGACGATATAGCTGTCGGTGCAATGGATCTGACAAACGGACAAACCGGAGAGGGAGCCGCATACGTATTCTACGGTTCAAGCGAGTCATCACTTTTGGGTCCTTTCACTCTTATTTCACCCACAGGAAATGACCAGTCCAATTTTCCAACATTCTACTGGCATAAACCGACAGGACCTGTCAAGGATTATAAAATATTCATTGACGGCGGAACAGTTCACTTTAGAGATACAATTACTGATACTTCGAGGGTCACCCCATACTCACTTCCTGACGGAGAATATATTTGGTACGTGATAGCAACTGACACTTTGAATGAAACAAAGAATTCAACTGACATTGACACTTTCAGGGTGGATTACACGCCGCCGGAGAAGGTCTCTCTTGTCGGTCCCACCAATTACTCCTATACAAAATATGAAATAAACACATTCAGCTGGTTTGCAGCCACAGACAATTTTTCCGGAGTGGCTACTTATGATTTCATACTGTCCACAAGCGCTGATTTAACGCAGGATAGAATCTATCTCACAGACCTGACAACCACAAGCTTGGTTGACACTCTTGATTTCCAGTCGAGATACTACTGGACTGTGAGGGCAAGGGACGCATACGGCAACATAGGAGATTACTCGGACATATGGACGTTTGAATACGATGAATCAAATCCGGCGCTTCCCAATCTCATATACCCGATAGCTTTTGAAGAGGTGGAGGATTCCAACTTTATATGCGACTGGCAGCAGTCAACGAAATCCGCTCCTGTGGTTTACCATTTTGAACTTGACACTACCACTCTTTTTTCATCACCGCTGATGTCACAGACATTGGCTTACGATTCTCTTGATGTATTTCTTACGGAGGAGAGGACGTACTATTGGAGAGTTGAGGCGGTTGATTCAGCAAACAATACAAGCGGATGGACGAACATTGATTCATTCTTCCTCGACGTCAAAGTGCCTCAGTGCGTTATAAGCGAAGAGGGCCATGATTTCGGTCCTATAGACCTAAACAAAGTGTATTCTTATGACGGGTTTTATATCAAAAACAGCGGAGACGGAGTGTTAAACATCGACTCTATAACATTTGATTCTCAATTATGGGCATTCTCTTTTGATACAGAGTACACCTATCCTATAGCAGTCCAGCCGAATGACTCGATAATTTTTACGGTAAACGCTTTTTGCACAATAGAGGACACGATAGGAGATAAATATAACATCAACTTCTACACAAACATATATAATGTAGAAAACTGGACGTTTACACCCAAAGCAATCTTCGGTCTGCCGTGCCTTATTGATTCAGCTAAGGCATTTGACGGAACAGTAGTGGCTTTTGGAGTTGATGCAGACGATTACGTAGTTGTCTTCTTTAATCAGGAGATTTCAGGGGATTCACTTACTTCTTTCAACATCAATTCAGTTCTTCAGCTTTCAAACGGACATTCATGGCTTGACGGATTCGCTGACTTTGATACTGCTTATCTGAATCCTACGAAAACAACTGCCATAATTGAGCTGTCGACTCAGGTATCTCCCCCCACAATAGCTGTGGGAGACACCATATTCCCAGATTCATCAAGCATCTATGCTGCGGCGAATGGATTTTTCTGCCACTATCCTGTTATAATAACAGGATCATTCGGCACTGATACTACAAAGCCATCCGTTCCTGTTCTTATAAGCCCGCTTGATGACGCAAATACTGCAAGCAGCACATTCTTATGGCATTCATCTACAGACAATCTTGCAGGAGTTGCAGGATACAGTTTGTGGTATGACGATGACTCATTGTTTGGCTCTCCTGACACTGCAAGAGTGACTGACACAACATACACTGCATCGCTTCTTGATTTTGTTTATTACTGGAGAGTGAGGGCTGTTGACAACCTCAACAATGTCAGCAATTGGTCAAGCGTCTGGTCGTTCAATTATTCGCCTGCAGGAATCTATGAAAAGTTCATGAATGAGACAATGACAAAAACCATAACTGAAATTCAGGTCTCAATGAATGAAGTCAGGTTCTCAAACCTTTCAATTGATAACAGTTTTGCAATCTATGATATCACAGGAAAGGTAATCTATGAAGCAACAGGGCTCAACAAAGGATTCCATTCATTCAAAACGGAGAATCTAAGCTCAGGACTTTACTTTGCAAAACTGAGGGACGGCGATACATTTGTCAGCAAAAAAGTAGTTGTTATAAAATAGTACAACCTGCACAGAGGAGGAAACCTCTGGAATGATTAAGTATAATAGGGGCGGACAGACATGTCCGCCCCTTGTTTTTCCTTATATATTGACTTTTAACAGCTTTGAAACTAAAATATATGTATGCGCAGGATAATCTATTCAGTTATCTTGATTTTGATTTTTTCCATCCTAACATTTGCGGATTATAGAAAAATAGACCCTCTCTTTTTTGCATATATTGCCAGAGACACGATAGGAGAGAGAATAGATTTTATTCCTTTCACCTCTTCAAAGAGCATTTTTTTCTCTGACGAAAAGTCAGTTTCAGGCGGATTTATACATTATGACGAAGTGTTAAAGAAAAATTCCTTCGGCGAGATTGAGGTGATAGTCAAGGGAAGCTTTTCCTCTGCGTCCCTATACATGACAGATATGGTTTCAATCACTGATTCAATATTTACCGGGTTTGCGGATTATCTTGACATACTTCAAATGTCTGAGGACGGAGCGATAAAATTCATTGAGATGTCGAAACCCATGTTCCAGTCGGCAGACTCAGGCGCTTACTACACAAGAATAAGCACAATGAACTCATACGGATTCACGGGAAAAAATGTTATACTCGGCTACATTGACGACGGATTCTCTCCTGATGAGTTCTGCTTTTACAAAGACGGAGAATCCAGCTTTTCAAGCGTCTGGAACCAGCATTATTCAAGGCTTCCATCTCCGGCGGGGTTCTCTTACGGAGAGGAGCTTGACAGTGAAGACCTTAAAATCTATCACATTGAGGATTTCACAGGTCATGGAACTTCAATACTCTCTCTTCTTTCAGGAAGAAGTGGGGTGGAAGGCATTGTAAACGAAGCAACAGTCATAGGCGTCTCATGCCAACCAACAATGAAAGGCGTCATGGACGGCATAAAGTATATTGAAAAGAAAGGAGTCATGCTTAACAGACCCTTTGCCGTAATACTTCCGATGAACCATTTCTGGGGCACTCATGACGGCAGAGGCCTTCTTGAAGAGGCGATTAACTTTATATTCAAAGGAACCGCTCAGAAGCGCGGGATATCAGTCCCCGCAGGCAATCTCGGAAACATGCATCTTCACGCCTTTTCAGAAATTGAATCCTTTGACACACTTAGTTTTCCTGCAAATAATCCGATAGTCATCTCACAGTGTGTGAAGAATTACACTTTGGACATTGACGTCATCATAACCGGCAATGTTTACGTGAGGTTTATCCTCAAAGACCAGAGCGGAGTGTGGAAATCGTCATGGATAGACATTGAAAACACAAGATACGGCTACTGCGAAAACTCTCTCTCATACATAGGCTTCGGTTTCAATGACTCTCTCTCTCAGCTTCACGTTGCGCTTCAGCATGAAAATTACTCGCTTCTCGGAATTGAATTCTCGTCAAAAGAGGTTCTCTCTTCTGTTGAATGCTTTGTTTCTCAGGGGGGATATTTCCTTGAAAGTTCTGTTTATCCCTCTATGATAACAGGCGACTATGAGAAGACGATAGCATCTCCGGCTCTTGCATCTCAGGCAATTTCAAGTTCAGCATACGTTTCAAGAAGAACTTCGGGAAGCAATCTCGTGTCGCCGGATACGCTCTTTCATATTCTCGGATGGTCAGGCAGGGCGGGAAACGGATTTATAAAGCCGGACCTTTACTCGCCGGGAAAGTTTGTCTTTGCATACGGCAAAGGAATGTGGGGGGATGTCTCTGATGACACAGTAAGTTCATTCCAGGGAACAAGCTACGCATCCGCATTCACAGGCGCCGCTCTTATTCAGCTTCTTCAATCGGATACATTCCTTGACGTATCCAAGCTTTATTCGCAGTTAAAAAACGGAGCGGATATTGTCCCTGTGGAGCTTTCAAGGGAGAACTACTCTCCTTCTTACGGATTTTTGAATGTCTATAACTCTCTCAAGAGCCAAACGGTTGGCACCCAAACAAACACAGTAAGTGTTTTTTCAATAGGAGACAGCGCAGTGGGGATACGGTTAAATGATGAAAACAATTTTATAGAGCGTATAGAGAAAAATTCAAAATCAAATTCAATAATCATCAAGGAAAATCATTTTGCTATTGACAAAAAACCCGATTTAGGTAAAAATATATATGTTTTGACTATAAAAGACAGGTTTGGGAATACAAAGACATCTGCAGAATCATTCTTTTTTGAAAGTAAAAATTCCAATCTGCCTGTTCTCTGTTTTGACATCACGGGCAGAATAACAGAGAAGAAGACTTTCAAGCAGGGAGTGCTGTTTGAAAAACAGGGCAAAAAAGTAAAAAAGATTGTTAAATTTTAGTTATGGAGGTCTCATGAAAAAAAACTTGCTTTTCCTCGCCTTAATCGCACTGGTGGGTGCATCCCTCTTTGCATATGAGGGTCCCAATGTCCCCACCCCCTTTAAACAGTTGTCATGGGTCGGCGGAGACGGACAGCTTCTTGCGGGAGACAACACAATGTTCTTTGAATCCGAGAGAATCCTCACTGATGCGATTCCTCTCACGCTTGACTACATTGAAGACACAAACTTTGCGGTTATGGCTTCATACCCGCCTGCAGCCGCGCCGGGCGGAGTGCTCGTTGTAAACGGGCTTATAACAAATGGCGACACAACATTCGCATACGGCGGACACAGAGCAAACGTCTCCTACACTTACAATCTTGGAACAAACTGGACAACCTATGACACGCTTCCAGTCAATCAGACGGTCTGCGAAGTTCTTGATGCAGAATACATTGACGGAGTGATGTATGCGGGAGGATACTTCGGCGGAATGGCTATGGGATTTGTCTATAAAAGTTCGGACAAAAAGACATGGGTGACTGCAATGGAACAGCCGGTCGGCGTTTCAAAGGTCTTTGACATACTCCACGTGGGAGGTGACACATTCCTTCTTGCCACAGGAGATGACAACGTAACATCAATGGATTTTGACGGAGCAGTCTTCCGCTCATTTGACAACTGCTCAACATGGACTGAGGCTGACACTATAGGCTATGCTCTTATAAATGACCTTCTTAGAATTTCAAATGACACGATATTCGCATGCGGAGACAATCTCATATCCGGTCAGCCGGTAATGATTTCAACAGACGGCGGAGACACGTGGGCTCCCACTGGAACCGTTGACCCTCTCTATGATTCACTCCTTGCAACAGACGGAACTCCGTTTGCAATGCTCAACATGTCTTTAATCAACGGATTTATCTATGCAGGCAGCTGGACGGGAGAGCTTTACAGAACAGATGACATGGGAACAACATGGGAGAAGCTGGACACAACAAATGCGATATCCGACACATCTGAAGTTCTCGGCATATATTCTTTCGATGACAATTCAGTGATATACGTGGCGACAAGCTATCCTGGCATTCTCTATAAGTCAACTGACGGAGGATATACGATGGAGTATGCTGACGAGATCCCGGGCAACAGAATTGAGGGGATGACCAAAATAGGTCCTCACACATTCGCAATAGGCGCAACAACCGATGCAACCGGCGGAAAAATTTACGTTGATTCATATTTCAAGAGCGGATACCTTGTATCATCAGCTTTCAATATCGACCAGTATGACGCTATTAAGGTCTCTGACTGGTTCCAGCATTACAAGGTCTTTGCAGGAGTTGCCAATCCGCGCTTCTCCTCATTAATAATAAAGGTAAGAACGGCATCCGATTCACTTATGAGCGACGCTGTCGCATGGACGACATGTCCCAATTACGTGAGCTTGACAAATTTCACAGGTATTACAGGCGGAAAGACCCTTGATTCAATATCATCTGTGGTTGCGGGGCAGAGCTACTTTCAGTACAGGTTCGACTTAGGTTCGTCCAAGTATGAGCTCACAACCCAGGTCGATTCAATATGGATGCAGAAGGTATCGGGAGTTGAAATTCTTAATTCAAAACCCTCTGCAACAGAGCTTGAAATAACAAAACTCTCAGCAGTTAAGTACCTTGTTTCCACAGCAACAAAGACCGGAAGCGTAAAGGTCTTTGACATGGCAGGAAGAATGGTTATGAAGAGCCCTGTTTCAAACGGAAAAGCGACTCTTGTGCTTGACATACCTGCAGGCAAATACTCAATAAGGGTATATGATGACAAGAATTTCATAGGAGACAAGCAGATTACAGTAATAAAGTAAAATCAGATAATCATTTGCTTTTAAAAGAGAGGGCGCTTTTCGCCCTCTCTTTTTTTTGCATAAGAATCGTCGCAGGTGCCACCCCTGTGTCTCCGCCCTGATTACTTTAATAGTAATATTTATGCAAAAATATTGACTAAGTGCAAAAAATGCACCTAAAATCCCAAAATCAATTTACATTAAGGTATTAAATTATATAATATAGTTATTTATAATCTAATTATGGCACACTAATTGCTATATATATGCGTGTTATGAAAAAGAATAAAGGAAAAAAAGGTCAAAATAAAAAGGAGGTCCAATGAAGCGACTGTTTACGGTTGTCGCGATTCTCTCACTGCTTCTTGTTTTAATGGGAGCAAAACAGGTTGAGAAGACAGATGTTCTCTCAAGCCCTTCCATGGGAAACAATGTTGTGTTTGAGAACCCCCTTGCAGACGGATTCAAGTCCGTCACAAAGGGAAAAGAGATGGTTAAGGGATTGAAGGATGCAAACATCCTCCACCTTCCTTACCAT
>JAQVDU010000067.1 GCA_028698175.1 bacterium
CCTGAACTTCCCTACTTAGTTATAAACTTTGAATCTCACCTTTACAAAGCTCTTTTCACTGTGTTTATTTTTTCATTTCTGACCTATCTTTCTAAATACATCGCTTCAAAGCTCACTCAGAAGCAGGAGGAGCTGAACAATCTCTACGAAAGAACGTACCAGCTCTCCATTACTGACAGACTGACCGGACTCTACGATCAGAACTATTTCAGGATGGCCGCATCCGACGCCATAGAGATAGCATCTGTAAACAACTACACATGCTCAATGGTTATGTTTGACATTGACAATTTCAAGGAATTCAATGACACCAACGGTCACCTTGCCGGTTCAAGAGCGCTTGTAGAAATAGCGGAAATTATGAGGAGAACTTTCAGAAAGAGCGACCTGCTAGGCAAATACGGAGGAGACGAGTTTATAATCCTCATGAAGGACGTGGAAGAGGAGTACGTGCCCTTTATCCTTGAAAGGTTTAAAAGAAAAGTTTCAGAGCATGACTTCAATCCAAAGACCAAAAGAGTATCCACTTTGACAATATCTTTGGGGGCATCAATGTTTCCTAAAGACGGTAATCTTGTCGAGAATTTAATAGACAAGGCGGATAAGGCGCTTTATAATTCGAAGAAGATGGGTAAGAACAGACTATTTATTTTTGACAACGGAGAATAAAAGCTCGATTACCTCAGGGTCATATATTTTTCCGGAATTTTTTTGGAAAATCTCTTCTATATGGCTTTCAGTGAGTTTAAATACCGTTTTGAACGCATGGTACTCTCCGGCCGCTCTTATTATCCTTGACCCGATCGGAATTTTCTTGCCGGAGACAGATTCCGGCACACCTGAGCCGTCGTAGTTTTCGTACATGTGTTTTATTATGTGTTGTGAGTTTTCCAGAAAGACCAGAGGCTCTATTATTTCAGCTCCGCTCAAAATGCAGCTCCTTATCTGTGAGAACTTTTCTTCATCAAAGTAATTCGCGGCCGTAAAAAGGTCCTTTGGAGATGCAGTGAGTCCAAGAAGATGGAGAAGGGCCGCATACTGAATGCTTCTGAGGTCTTCATCAGGCAGATTCATCTTCTTCGCGACTTTCACCGAAGTCGATGAAACAAGCTCGGATAATTTTTTCAGTCCCGGATGAGCTTTTTCTTCAATAAGAAGGAATGAAATCAGAGACTCAAGATAGCTTCTCCGTGAATCTTCGAAGAACCTCGCCGTAAGAAGAATGTTCGTGATTACTATCCTAACTATTTCAAAGAAGATGCTCCTTATGCCGGCAGTCTCCTCGCTTTTCAAATCCATTATAAATAGCCCGGTCACGAGATTTCCAGAAGCGAGCGGAATTGTCACAGTCTTATGGTCAGGCTTTCCCCTGATTGAAAAGTCCTCATAAACTTTTACATTTGTGAAATACTGTTTGAACTGTCCTCTGTTTATCTTTGTGCCCTCCGGAAACTCTTTCGAAAAATCATGCTCTTTTTTTACAGTGAGGCTGCCGCTCTTCTCATCGTTCAGAAGCACAGCCATTGCATCCGGTTTAAATATTTCGTCGATTTTGGCGAAAAGATTCAAGGATGATGTTTCTACAGATTTTATCTGAGAAACGCTTTCGGAGAACATTTTCAGCTTCTCAATACCCTCTATAAGGTCCTTCAGGCTCTTATCAGCATCTTCTTTTTGCTTTGTTACAACGCTGTTTGCATTCATAAGTTCGTCGTTTATCTGCTGAATATCATTGTTGAGCCTTTCCCTGTCGAGCATTAGCTGGCGCTTTTCATAGGCGTTTTTCAGCACAAGCATCATTGTGTCTGCTGTAAACGGTTTGGTTACGAAATCATAAGCTCCGCTTCTGATGCAGGAAAGTGCAACGTTCAGATCAATCGTTGCGGCCATTGTTATTATCGGCGAATGAGGGTTATCCGTTGAAAACTGCGAAATGAAATCAAGAACGTTGAAATTGCTCAGATTTAGATCAAGTATTATCACAGCATACTCGCCTTGACTTATAAACTGAGAGAATGCTTCTCCGTTTGTTGCTATGTCAACCTCAAGATTATTTGGATTGTCATATTCGACAATCTTCTTGAGGAAGTTTGCCACAATGAGCTCTGAATCGGCTATAAGAATTTTCTCGTTCATTTGGCGTTCTGGGGAAGTGTAATGATGAAAGATACTCCGTCGGATCTGTTTACAGCCCTAATGGTTCCGCCGTGCTCTTTTATTATGTTGTAGGATATTGCCAGTCCAAGACCGGTTCCTCCGCTCTTTGTCGTGAAAAACGGAGTAAATATCTTATCAATAAGCTCGTTGTCGATCTTCGGGCCAGAATTGAATATATCTATTGAGATAGAATTGTTTGCGTGATTCACTGTAATTTTCATCAATCCTTTCCTGCCTATAGCCTGAACGGCGTTTAAAAATATATTTATGAGGACTTCCACAATCTGCTCTTCATCTACGCCTACGAGAGGCATATCATCGGGAATCTCTTTTGATAAAGTTATTTCAGATTCATTAAGTCTTCCCCTCACTATCTCAAGAGCATGTTCTATAATATTCGAAAGATTTATCTGGGTTACGATCTTTGTCTTAGTCTTTGCAAATGAAGTCATGTCGTTCACAAGCCTGTCAAGACGCTTGACCTCCTTGATGATGAGGTCTATCGATTCTGTGTAAATTGTATTTTCTTCTCCGAACTGCATCTTGAGGAATTCCATTCCGGTTAGAATTCCGGCTAGAGGATTCTTAATTTCATGCGCCATGCCGGCCGCCATCTGTCCCAGAGCGGCAAGGTTCTCTTTCGCTTTGAGTTCGCTCTGTATTCTCTTTATTTCCGACAAATCCTGGATTATACAGACAATATCCAGATTATTGCCAGTCTTGATCGGTGTTATGCTTATTCCGCACGGCACAATATCCTTGGATTTTGCGACAAGTTCAATCTCTGCTCTGAAAATCGGTTTCTCAGTCTTCAGCACCTTGCTTATGAGATTGTTCCTGTCATTGAAAATCTTCTGATACTTTTTGCCGAGAACCTCTTTTTCAGAGAGTCTGCTTATCCTTGAGAATGTCTTGTTGACGTGTCTTATCACTCCGTCGCCGTTCATATAAACAATGCCGGAAGGAAGATTTTCCAGAATTGTCTCAGAGACTCTGCTGTCTTTGTCTTTTCCCATAAACTGCTCAAGGGCTATAACTGCCGTATTTGCCAAGGTTTCAAGAAACTGGGCGTCCGATTCGTTGAAAAGGCCTGTTTTTTTATTGTCCACGCAGATGACTCCTGCTACTCCTCCGCCGACGATAAGAGGAACGTTCACCATGCTGTGCACCGTATAGACCTTGGAGAGGTTGGTCATTTTAACGAAATTTTCATCTTCTCTTGTGTTGTTTACAATAGCCGATTTTCCGGTCTTCGCTACGTTTCCTGCCACTCCCACTCCCACACGTATCTTGATATCCTTAATGTCTTCGATATCTACACCCTGTGCCGATTTGAACACAAGATTGTTGCCGTCTCTTAGAAGAAGGGTTGCTATAGAACCGTCGACTATCTCAATGGCTGAAGAGAGAAGGTAATCGAAAAACTCTTCTATATTCTTTACATTAGTGAGCTTTTCAGCCAGCTTGCTTATAATATTATACTGCTTAATTTTCTTTTCGTTTTCCTGAAAAAGAATCGCATTTTCAAATTTCATCGCGAGTTCCTGAATTACCGCGTTGTATGTGTCATCGGAAATTTTGTCGATTGTTTTGCTCTCGCTACACAGCAGAAGCATGTACCTGTGTTCTTCAGAGACATTTATCGGGAGGGCGACTATCCTGCTCATCTTCTTTACGAAAATTATCTGCGGCACTTTGGAATCGGCATTTAAATGAACTGCCGACTGAATCGTGTCAAGAAGTTCATGGGGAACGGAAGCTTTGGCTTTCAGGCAATCTGCGAAGCTTTGATTTGAAAAGTATGTCTCAGAGATAAAGTATCGCTTTGATTCGCCTTCGGCGGAAAGTTTTAAAAGGAGGGCAATGTCGGATTTAGAGGTGCTTCCTATAGTAGCTGTTACTATTCTCTTAAGAAGCTGAATGTTGAGTATGGTGCGTATGCTTGTGGAAATTTTATAAAGAAACGACAATTGCTCTATTTTATTTTCAGTGTCCATCTGAAGCAGAAGTGATTTCACATAGCTTGAGGAATTGTTTGCGATTATTTTTGCCAATTCAAATTCTTCATCGGAGAAGGGCACTTCGCCGTATCTTGTGAGCATTAAAACTCCGACGAATTCACCCTTGAAATTCACCGGCACTGCGATGGCGGCCTGTCTCTTTCTTTTGAATCCCTTTGTATATTCAAGATTTTTGAATTCAAGGGCGTTTTCAAGTATCAGCGCTTCATTTGTTTTCGCAACAGTGCCTACAATTCCCTGACCCATGACGAAGCTTCTTGACATAAGCTGATCCTGATCCTCTCCCAAGGCGGCCACAGCCCGTAGCTCGTCCTCCTTATCGGTCTTAACGACAAAAAAGCATCTGTCCGCTTTGAGCTCTTCGGATATTATATCCATCAGATTCCTGAAGGTCTTCTGATACTCCTTTGTCTGCGACAAAACCTTGGATATTTTCAGAATGAATTCAAGCTTCTTCAGATTCTCTTTTTTTTCTTCATAGGAAATAGCCTTGTCGAACACAATCCCAATATGGTTGCATAATGCCTGTATGAATCCGGTCTTGAATTTATCGCGTGAGATATCGGAAAAGAATTCCATAACAAAGTCAGCATAGTGCACCTTATTGAAGATCACCGGCACTATCGCCACACACTCTGTTTTTGCAGAGGATGCAGCCTTCCTGAGTTCATCTTTACTCGACAGAATTCTGACCTGCTTCGCATCCAATGATTTCAGATAAAGCAGATTCTGATTAGTCTTTGTCTCTTTGCACGGCAGCATCTCTTTCGCTCTGTATTCGCAAATTTTATCGTTTGCCTTGTTGATTACAAAGAGCCTGGAAAACGACAAGTTATCGCCTATGTATTTCGAGATGTTGGACATTAAAGGATTCATCTCTATGGTTTCTGATAAAATCGCATTCAGGTCATTCACAATTTCGCTTTTTTTCTGGACCATCTCATACTCTTCCTCAAGCATCTTCTTCTCTGTGATGTCGTCTATGAGGACCACTGCCCCGACGGACCTGCCGTCTTCAACTATAGGATAGCCGTAGAGATTCTGAACCACTTCTTTTTTCAACCTTCTTGAGTACCTCTTCAGATTAAGGATTTTTTTTGCCCGTTTGAATTCCATTATCTCAGCAAAAATCTTATCGAGCTTAAGCTTCAGAAATTCAGGGAAAAGATCAAAGATATTCTTTCCTATTGTCTCTTCTTTTGTAAAAGCGTATTTATTCTGGGTAAACCTGTTGAACTTTATTATATTTCCTTCTTTGTCAAGCACAAGAATGCCCTGAGCTATGGAATCGAAAATCAGGTCCTGCATTCTTTTCAAACCTTCAATCTCTCTGGACCATCCCTCTTTCTCCTTGATGTCATGGATTACGAGTATTTTGAATTCATTCCAGCCTATAGTCTGAATTTTAGCAGAGGCAAGGTCGCCATTCCTGTCGTATATCTCTATGACAAACGTAGCCTTGCCATGCTTCATTCCTGTTATTACGTCCTCAAGGTGCTGGGGCGGCAGGATCTCGCTGAAAAATGATTCTTGAAGTGTTTTTTCGTCAAATCCATACCTCGAGCTGAAAATATAGTTGAAGTAGATGATTTTGTTGTTTGAATCAAGGATGATAACTGATTCGTCTATGGAGTTAATTATTTCATTTATGAATATGATGTCTGGAATACATGCTCCGCTGGCGTTGTTTTTATCGATTATGGCAAGCTTCTGATGAACTGGATCTTCGATAATGATGAATTTTTCAGATGAGTGTAAAACCAAAGACGTGCCCCTACGCGAGAAGCTAACCTTTGAGATTGCCTCAGAGAGAGACGGGAAATTCGCTTTGTAAGCATTTTTAGAAGATGATTCTTTTCCGTCTTCTATCAGCCCGCCGTCATAGCTGGTCAAAAGGTAATTTACTTTATTGACTTTAAGCAGCCTCAGAAAACTTTCCAAAACATCTTTCATAAGATTCCTTATGTTTTAATTATCTTCTCAAGATGCCGCATCGCCTGTTTATGACTGTCGTCTTTTTCAAGTACTTTCTTAAAGCATTCTTTGGCGGATTCAAAATTGTTTATGCTCTCGTAAACCACTCCCAGGTTGAACAGGATGTCTTTGTCATCTTCATATAGCTTCAGACCCTTTTTATATATCTTAATTGCCATCTTGAACTGCTGGTTCAAAAAATAAAACGAGCCGGCTTCAAGGATCTTTTCTTTCTCTTCTTGCATACTAGTCAATCATATTATATTTTATTGATATTTTCAAGATGTTCTTTAATTCCAATTATAATCAAAACGTCTCCCTCAACTATCTGCTCCTTGGGAGAGGGAGAAATAATCGTTGTCTCTTCGAAATCATTTGTGAAATTGTCGCCGGTTGTCGGAACATTTCTCTTTATTGCGATAATGTTCACATCAAACCGTTTTCTTATGTCAATCTCCTCCAAAGTTCTTCCGAAAAATGACTGGGGTGCCTTTATTTCAGCTATATTGTGTTTTTCGGAGAGTTCTATCATATCGAAAATATTTGGAGAGACAAGCGTTTCAGCGAGTCTTTTTGCGCTCTCGTACTCTGGAAATATTATTCTGTCAACGCCTATCTTTTCTAGAACCTTGGCATGTTTATGGTCGGTCGCTTTTGCGATAACATTTTTTATTTTCAGAGTATCTTTCAGATATGTGCAGATAAGGAGGCTGGAAGCGATATCATCGCCCACAGAGACAATGGCAGTGTGAACGTCTTCCATCCCTATCTCTTTAAGGCTTTGTTCGTTTGTTGCGTTCATCTGAACCGCATGCGCGACTTTGTTGACGATGTTCTCTACTTTGTCTTCATCAGCATCGATTGCAAGCACTTCCATCCCCTTCTCCGAGAGAAGAGAGGCGACTGCATTTCCGAAATTCCCTAATCCTATTACGGCATATACGTGTTCTTTCTTTTTGTCCATAAGTCCTCCTATCCGACAGTAATTTTTGTTTCGGGATATTTTATTGTTTCAGATCGGTCTTTTGTAATGAAGAGGCTTATGCTCGTCATTATACCTATTCTCCCGATTATCATTACGATTATTATTATCATTTTTCCCACCCACGTGAATCCTCCTGACAATGATACGCTGGTTCCCTTAAGACCCGAAGAGAGACCTACGGTTCCGAATGCTGAAACCGTCTCAAAGAGGAGTTTGAAAGGGTCGTAGGATTCAGACATAAGCAGAAAGAGAAATGACGCGGCAATCAAGAACAAGGAAATTGATAAGATGAAGTAAGATCTGAAAATAGTCTCTTCGTTTATGTTTCTTCTGAAGAGATTCAGTTTTTTTCTTCCCTTAAGCTTGTTTATCATTGCGCTGAATACTACAAAGATGGTAGTAGTCTTTATTCCGCCTCCCGTGCCGCCGGGAGACGCCCCGACGAACATCATCAAAATGAACATGAAGAGCGTGGCGTTTTTCATCATCGAAAGATCAAGGGTGTTGAATCCGGCCGTTCTCGGAGTGACTGCCTGCAGTCCTGCGTTCACAATTTTGTTGAATATGGTCAATTCAGACAAAGAATTGTTTCTTTCAAGGAAGAAGAATATGACAAACGGTATCAGCACAAGAAAAGCGGTCATCAGAAATGCGACTATGGTGTGAACCTGAAATTGTCTTCTCTTTTTGAAGATGTTTCTTCTTATGTCTCCTATGGCAATGAATCCGAAGCCGCCGATAATAATCAGCATAGAAACCACTAAAACTGCGAAAGGGTCATTTTTCAGAAGAACGAAGTTCTCGGAAAAGAGGCTGAATCCTGCGTTGCAAAATGCCGAAACCGAATGGAATACGGAAAACCAGACTGCCTTAAGCGGGTCATTAACGTGTCTGAGCATATTCGGAAGAAGAAGGAGAGCGCCTATCGCCTCTGCAGTAAAAGTAAACAAAATTACGCTCTGAAGGAAACGCCTTATGTTCTTAGCTGAAAATCTCTGAAACTCATCTATAGTCTGGTATCGAACATTAGAACTCAGTTTTTTCGCGACAGATACTGAGAGAAACGTGCTTAAAGTCATGTAGCCCAAACCTCCAAGCTGTATAAGGCACAAAATCACAAAATGACCGAAGGGAGTGAAAAAATGTTCGGTGTCCCTTACGATGAGTCCGGTTACGCACACAGCGGAAGTGGATGTGAAAAGAGCGTCAATGAAAGTTATGCCCGCTTTATCTTTTACGGCCGCAGGAAGGAGGAGAAGAAGAGTGCCTGCGATTATTATCACTCCGAATCCGACAAGCACAGTTATCGAAGGATTTGCCTTTTTCAGCCTGAAATTGTCATTTATAGAGTATTTTGATTGCATCGTCTATCCTGTCGATGAAATATATCCGGATGTTCTTCTTGACTCTCGGCGGCAGTTCCAGAAACTGCGCTTTATTGGCCGCAGGTATTATAACGTTGTTTATGCCGGCAGACTGAGCCGCCACCAGTTTTTCCTGCAATCCGCCTATCGGAAGTATTATTCCCCTGAGCGTAACCTCTCCGGTCATCGCGAAATCATTTCTCAACGGTTTGTTTATCAGAGCGGAAAAGAGAGACATGGTTATTGTTATGCCTGCTGACGGACCGTCCTTCGGGATCGAACCTTCGGGAACATGAATGTGAATGTCGTATTTAGTGAAGAAGTTTTTTTCGATTCCATACTTCTGAGAGTATTTTCTCAGCCAGCTTATTGAGGCTGATGCGGATTCTTTCATCACATCGCCGAGCTGTCCGGTCAGTTGAACCTTGCCGCTGCCTTCAAGTTTTAGAGTCTCAACAGACAGGGTCGCTCCTCCGAATGGTGTCCATGCGAGTCCTTTTGCCACTCCAATCAGGGATTTTTTGTCTTTTCCGTCCGGGATGATTATCGGTGACCCCAGATAACGTGAAAGCAGCTTTGATGTTATTCTCACTGTGCCTTTCTTTTCATCCGACGCTATCTCTTTAGCCCTCTTTCTCATCACCTTTGATATTGTCTTTTCAAGCGAGCGCACTCCGGATTCCATTGTGTAGTTTTTGATGATGCTTCTCACAGCCGAATCGTCGAAGGAAAAGTCTTTTTTAGTCAACCCGGAGACCTTCATGGTGCGGGGAATAAGGAACCTTTTTGAAATTTCGAACTTTTCAAACTCAAGATATCCGGGAAGAGTTATTATCTCCATTCTGTCTTTCAAAGCAGGCGGTATAGTGTGCACCACGTTGGCGGTGCAGATAAAAAGAACGTTTGAAAGGTCATAATCGACTTCAAGATAGTGGTCAACAAAAGCGCTGTTTATTTCAGGATCAAGAACCTCGAGGAGAGCGCTTGAAGGGTCGCCCTTGAAATCGCTGCCGAGTTTGTCAACCTCATCAAGCATGAATACGGGATTTAAAACCTGCGCGCGCTTCATCATCTGCACAATTCTTCCGGGCATGGATCCTATGTAGGTCTTCCTGTGACCCCGTATCTCAGCTTCATCCCTAACACCTCCGAGGGAAAGTCGCACGAATTTTCTGTTCATCGCTTGCGCGATGGACTGACCCAGCGAGGTCTTGCCGACACCGGGAGGCCCGGAGAAGCAGAGTATCTGGCCTTTCACGTGCTTTGCCAGCTTGATTACCGCGAGGTATTCAAGGATTCTTTCCTTTATCTTATCAAGACCGAAGTGATTTTGATTAAGTATTTTTTCCGCAAGATTTATGTCAAGATTATCCTTTGTCGTATTGACCCACGGTATCGTGCAAAGCCAGTCGAGATAATTCCGTATCACAGTCGCTTCCGGTGACAACGGAGCCATGCTCGCCAGTTTGTTCAGCTCAGACATGGCTTTTTTCTCTACCTCGTCATTCATTCCGGCTTTGACTATTTTTGCTTTTATTTCTTCAAACTCATCTGCGGCATTTCCTCCGAAACCGAGCTCCTTTTTTATTATTTTAAGCTGTTCATTCAAAAAGTATTTTTTCTGATTTTCAGCTACGTCCTTGTTAACCTCCTTGCGGATATTTTCCCTCAGTTCATGGGAATAAACCTCTTCGGAAATTATTTTATGAATTTCCAGCGCCTTCTTTTCAATGTCAAGCGTCTCAACGATCTTCAAAATCCTCTCATGGGAAGCTTCTATTAAGGGAAGGATGGCGTCGCAAAGAAGATTCAGATTATTTATTTTCAAGATATTTATCATATCGTCCGGCAAAAGCCTTGAAGAATCGATTTTCGAGAGTTTTTCCGCTTCCTTTTTTATTGAGCTTAAAAGCCCCTTCTCCCTCTCCTTATCGGCAACTTCCTTGAATTTGACAGGATTTACTTTTACTTTGAAATATCCGCTGAAGTCAATTCTCTTCTCTATGACGACGTAATTGGTCGGATAAAGAATCAGACGCACAGAGGTATCCTTATTCTTCTCAACATGCGCAATTTTGGCTATAACTCCGGACATGCTCTCGGAAAATGAATACTCTATCGCTACAAATTCTCCTACAGCGAACTGCATCTGTTTCAAACTCACGTCCACTCCGTCAATGAGGTCAATCTTATCCATTTCGCTTCTTATGAATATCGGAAATTTTTCCTTGCCCTTAGTGTCAATAAGAACATAGAGAGATTTTAAATCGTTTTTTTCTCCATCCATCTACAGCCCCTTTTCAAATTCCTTTATTTCTTTTTCCGTTATTGTTATTTTTTTGCCGGGTTTTGAAGAGGGCAGTTCGAACATCAAATC
>JAQVDU010000068.1 GCA_028698175.1 bacterium
ATTGGCGAACTTCTCTATGTACTCCTTTATCTTCTCTGCCCTCATCTCGTCCTTGTCGTCTGCTTCGACTATCTCTTTTTTGAATATTATATTTGCCGCGCCCTCAGGCCCCATCACAGCTATTTCCGCAGTCGGCCAGGCAAAGACCAGGTCTGCTCCAAGATGCTTTGAGCACATCGCTATGTACCCTCCGCCGTACGCCTTTCTCATTATCAGGGTTATCTTGGGAACGGATGCTTCGGAATAAGCGTATAGGAGCTTTGCTCCGTGCCTTATTACTCCGGCATACTCCTGGTCGATTCCGGGCAGATAACCGGGCATGTCAACAAGAGTGAGAAGAGGAATATTGAATGAATCGCAGAATCTTATGAACCTTGCCGCTTTGTCTGAGGAATTCACGTCAAGTACGCCTGCAAGCACGTCAGGCTGGTTAGCGACTATTCCTATGCTTCTTCCGTCAAGACGTGCGAATCCTATGACCATGTTTTCAGCCCATCCGGACTGCACTTCCAGAAAATCCGAGTCATCCACAAGGGAGTATATTATGCTTCTTACATCATAAGGCTCCTTCGGGTCATTCGGAATTATCGCTTCTATTGATTTTTCGTGTTTGGGCATCTTTGATTCGGTTTTCAACGGTTTCTCTCTGTTGTTGTCAGGAATGTAGGTGAGGAGCTTTTTTATCTGGTAGAAGCTCTCTATTTCTGACATTGAAAAGAAATGAATATTCCCCGTCCTCGTGTGATGCGTGTACGCCCCGCCAAGCTCCTCCATGGATATGTCTTCTCCTATGACGGTTTTGATGACCTGCGGACCGGTTATGAACATCTTTGAGAGATCGTCCACCATGAATACAAAATCCATAAGCGCCGGAGAGTAAACCGCTCCTCCTGCGCAGGGACCGAGTATGACGGAAATCTGAGGAACAACCCCCGAGTATCTGGCGTTTCTGAAAAAAATATTGCCGTAGCCGGCGAGAGCTGATACGCCCTCCTGAATCCTTGCTCCTCCGGAGTCATTTAGCCCTATGACAGGCACGCCCATCTTTGCCGCAAGGTCCATTATCTTGGTTATCTTCATCGCATGCATCTCTCCGAGAGATCCTCCGGCCACTGTAAAGTCCTGGGCGAAAATGCACACTTTTCTGTTGTTTATCTTGCCATATCCGGTTATCACTCCGTCTGCGGCAAGGGACTTCTTTGAAAGTCCGAAATCCTTCGCATTGTGCTCAATGAAAAGGTCGGTTTCAACAAACGTGTTTTTATCGAGGAGCATCTCTATCCTGTCGCGCGCAAACATTTTGCCGCTCTGAATCTGCTTCTCTACGGCCTTCTCTCCGCCTCCCTCAAGCAGAGAACGTTTCTTGTCAAACCAGCGCGTCATTCTCTCAATAATCCTCATAATGACTCCTTTGAGGTTGATTTTTCCATAATTATTTATTATATTATATGATGAGTTAAAGGTCAAGAGCAGAATATCGGCGTTAAGATGCATTTGTTAATTTTTTTAGGAAAAACAATCAAAGACTAACCCGCCCTTCATTGACATCTTTAAGTTCATCGACGACAGCTTACTACTTGACAACTCGCATTTTACCGATATAATACATAAAAAAATCTATCAGGAGGTATTTTTGCCAAAAAGCAAATCTCAGGTAAAGTCGGCAAGGCAGGATGTCGCAAAGAGAAACAGAAACCGCATTCAGAAATCCAAGATAAAATCTGTTATGAAGCGCGCTCTTAAAGCATCGACAGATGAAGAGAAGACAAAGATAGTCAATGAGGGTTACAAAATAATCGACAAAGCTGCTTCAAAGAACGTGATAAAGAAGAACAAAGCCGCAAATAAAAAGTCCCAGCTGGCTAAGCTGGTCAAAAAAGCGTAAGAATAAAAAAAACTCCGCATTCGCGGAGTTTTTCTTTCCTTCTATAAATCTTTTTCTATTTGGTCAACCTGAATGTTATAGGATAGGTGACATAGCACCTTATGGGAAGGTCTCTCGTCATGGCCGGAGTGAATACGAGTTTGTAAGCCGCTGCAGTAGCCGCTTCGTCAAGAAGAGGATGAACTGATTTCAGAACTCTCACGCTTGACACCTTTCCATCCTTCTCCACTATGATTTCAAGGAAGACAGTCCCCTCTATTCCCAGCTGACGCGCCATCTGAGGATAATCAGGGTCGATTCTCTGAGTGAGCTGAGGGGCTTTCTCGTAAATTCTGAATATTTCGCCCTCGTAATCATCCTGCATATTCTCCGTTTCGAATGTCGTTGTCAGGTCGATATTCTTTGTCACTTCAGATTCTTTTGTGGTCTCCACTATCTTCTTTGGAAGCTGGGGTTTCTCAATCTCTTTCGGCTCGTTTATCTTCTGAATCTGCTCCGGCAACTTCTCCATAACTACAACGTCCTTCTTCGATTTCATCTGATACGGATTGGTCTTCATCTTTGGAGCAAATGCGAAGAGAATTATGAAGAGGACAAGCGTCGAGAGAAGAGATGATTTTATCAGGAAGGGATATCTCGCCTTAACGTCATGAACTAAAAATTTATCCATTTTCTCTCCTCCTGCTATTTGATTTCATTTATCTTTTTCGCGCTCAGAGAGACGTGCAGAGCGTTTGCCTTTATAAGCTGTCCGAAAACGTCATTTGATATCGAGTAAGGAGTGTTTCTGTCAGCCATTATAGAGACAATTAGGTTGGGGTCAACCCTTTTCTTCTGCTCGATTATCGTTCTTATGGAGCCTATAGGCACGATTCTGTCGTCTATTGAAACGACTCCCCTGTCTCCGTCATAGCCCACCCAGACGTGTGAGATGTGCTTTGTTGCGACTTTCTTTGAAGACAATGCCTGAGGCATGTCTATCCTTAAGCCCTGCTCCTGCCTGAATACGGTGGTGACCATGAAGAATATCAGAAGAAGAAAGACAATGTCTGAGGTCGTCGATGTCTGTATCTGAGGGCTTCCCTGTTCGAGTTTTTGATAATGTTTTCTCATGCTGCCTCCTACTCGTCGTCTTCGGCCGGTGACAGACTTATCTTCTCTTTCATCTGGGTCTTTTCATAGGCGATCTTCAGCTGGTCAAAGACCCGTATCATGTAATCATACTTTGCCATACGGGTGGGTATGATTGAAAATACAAGAGAATCTCCGTTGGGCTTCTCGAGCATCTCAACCGCCTTGTCGCTTAGTTTCATCCAATCAACCGGTTCATCCTCGACTCTCACGTCTCCGAATTTGTTTATTCTCACGTGGACAATATTCTTGGAGAGCATTGTAATCGTCTCTTTGGATTCTTCCGGCAGAACTATCTGGAGACCCATTTCCGTGCTGAAGCTTGAAGTCACAAGAAAGAAAATTAGCATCAGAAATGTTATGTCTCCGAGCGAGGCGGTCGGTATGTCTGGAGAACCTGTCTGTTTTTTTCTTTTGAACATACCTTCTCCGTTATGCTTCTTCTATTTCCAAACTCATCAGAATGTCCATGATCTTGTTTGATGCGTCCTCAAGCGACCTTGAATATCCGTTTATGATTGAAGAGAAGTATGTATGGGCGGCGGAAACGGGTATGGCTATGACAAGGCCTGTAAGTGTCGTTATGAGGGCCTCTGAAATACCGCTTGCAACGAGCTTCGGTTCGACAGAACCGGCAAGGGCGATTGCGTCAAACGCGTTCACCATTCCGGAGACGGTTCCCAAGAATCCAAGCATGGGGGCAAGGGTTATAACTGCTGTAAGAAATGCCATTCCCCTGTCGAGGAAAGCAAGTTCTACAACTGATGACCTTGCTATGGAGTCCTCTATCGCCTGTTTGTTTTTTCCGACATACTGAAACTCGGTCAGAGCGGCTTCCATTATCCGTGCGAACGGAGAAGGATTCTTCGCGCAAAACTGCACTGCCGCATCGATTCCGTCTTTCTCAATGACTGACTTAAGCTGGTCGACGAACTTTTTAGGACTTTTGTTTATTATAGTAAATGTCACAATTCTTTCTATAACAAATACTATTCCCACTATTGCGCAGATTAAAAGTGGCCACATTGACCATCCGCCTTTCTGGAAAAACTCTACCACAGATACCTCCTGTTAGGTTTTTTATTTGTCAAATTGCTTTCAAAATAACAGAGCAAAATTATACTCTCCTTGCCTTTAATGTCAATACCTCGGTTGTCAATTATCTGTTAGTCCAGGCAAAGTATATTAATGAGCCCACTACTGCAAAAAGACCGGCAAGAAGAACCATCAGCGACTCGACAGAGCCTACCTGCATGGTCTTGGCAATCTGGGGAAGAAGGTCGTAGGGGTTTGACCGCGCCAATGCAGGGAAATATACTGCCAGCTTTATTACGTGGACTATGGCGCCCGCTAGGACCAGAAGTCCGCCCAGCATGTGAAGGATCCATATTCCGTGCTTTCTTATGATTTTCAGAAGACGGCGCACAATGAAGCCGGATATAAACAGTGAAACCGAAAAGAGAATCATGCCTATGGCAAGAAGTATCTCAGCCGGGAAGAGAATTCTCATTTTGAACCTCCTTTATGAGGCATTACCACCTTGAAGAATCTTAGAGAGCCTATCAAAGATAAGAATCCAGACAGGAAGAAGAAGATATACGCTATCCAAGTCTCAGTGTCGGTCATCTTTAAATTTCCGATTACAATGAGACTGTAAGCCTGTATGACGGCATATATAAGGATCCCCGTCGGAGAGAGTATTATGAACTGCCAGTCCGTCTTTTTATGCAGAACCTGTTCATACCTCTTTGCTATGATGCCCATGAAGAAAAGCGCAAACCAGAGCATCAATGCTCCTGCAATCGTTATCACGCTTGCAGTGAACTTGGAGTTCACCACGTACTGCGGTATTCCTGTCTGAAGGAACAGAAAATTTTTAACAAGACTTAATGCCATATATCCTCCATTACGTTATTTTTTTCTTTATGTCGTCAATCATCTTTTGAGACTGTGAAGGCCCTATTATCATTTTTGAAGAGCCAAAAAGCCGCTTTAAAAACTTCTCAACGTCATCACCTGTCATTAAAGCCGTGTTAAGCTTCATCTCATGGACTATATTGTTTATAATGTCGTCAGAAAAGTCCTCAAGATAATCGGAAGCGGCATTTTTTATGGTTTCAAAAGTAGAAGAATCGACTTTTATATCCGACCCTGTCTGCACTGGAGTCTCGGTTTTGGGAGCCGCAGAGACCTTTCCTGTCGGCTCTTCGGCCTGCTCTTCGCCTTTGCCTCCCTTGACTGCTATCTTTTTTCTCTCTTTCAGCACTATTTTAGATTTTGACGGCTGCTCTTCAATCTGTTTCTCTTCGACCTTCTCCTTTATCAGAGCCGATTCAATCTCTACGTTTGTCTTTGAATCGACTAGGAGACCGTATATTCCTCCCGATTTAATGAACAAAGAGAGCTTCTTCTGCCCTGAAAAATACTCTATTCTATTGACTGATTCCACATTGGCTGTATCAAGGGACTGTTTCAAAACCACGACAATCTGCTTTATTGTCTCATCGTTGTAGCCCATCGCTCCGGTTTTTGAGATGTGTTCGTTTATATGGGAGAAAACAAATGAAGCTTTGTTTTTCTCTTTTAGAATTTCTATATTGTATGTCATCTTTTCTCCTTACTTTTTGCTGAGCTTTTCAATGACATTCTGAACCATTTTTTTGGCTTCTGCGGCTCCGTACTCTTCAACCGCCTTCTTGCATATTCCGTCTATCAGACTCTTTGTCTTCGCCTGAATCTCCTCTCTTGTTATTTCAACCGAAACAATGTCGTTAATCGAGACCTTGTTTGTTACTGTCAGAGCCTCTTTCATCTCCGGCATTGATGATATCATGGAGGATACGGTGCTGTTCCATTTTTCAGTGCTGCCGCCCCTGGCGAATTCTTCGACAAGATAATTAAGCTGAATGATTTTTGCCGAAAGAAGCTTCCTTTCGATTTCGCCGAGCTTATTCACATCAAATGATTCCGCTAAAGAGGCCAATTCGTTTGTTTCCACCGGCTGGGGAGTCTCTTCGACTGCAGGCTCTTCTTTGGCCGGCGGCTCCTGAGGAGCAAAGGAAAGTTCAGTGAAAGCTTCATATAATCCTGAAAACGAACCGTTTACTTTCAATATCGTAAACGCCGAATTTTCCTTTATCAGAACCAGATTCATGTCGTCAACGCTGAATGTAGCATAATCGGGAGCCTGCATCTGCAGTCTGTTGAATATCACCTCTCCGGCTGAGCCGAGAAATGCCCCGATGTCATTCATTTTCGGGTCCCCTTCTCCCAAAGTCTCCAAAGTATCTCCGTCATCCTTGCTTATCCTGACTCCTCCGATAATTAGGAAACGGGATTTCAACTTTTCAACTAATTCAGAAAGTCCCATCACTTACCCCTTCTTTTTGCATTAACTCTTTATATTTTTTCTTCGCAATCATAGGTCCGAGGTCACCGGTCGCCTTTTCAAGAGAAGCTTTGTAAAGCAGTTCTTTCAGTTTGGCGACCTTTTCGTCGTCAAGCACCTTCAGCACAGCATCGTCCGCAGAAAACTTTTCGCCCGAATATTTCAGCATCCCGCCAATCGTCTCATAGCCGTTGCTCATAACCATGTCTATTATGGACAAAGCCCAATCCTTTGTGTTGGCTCCCTTTATTGAAAATGCTTCGACGATATTGTTCATTGATGACAAAAGCTCGCTCTTCATCTTCTCAGACTGAGACCTGTCAAAGACCATCCCCTTTGAGAGGAGATATTCTAGTGTTTTGTAAACTTCGAATAAAGGAAGTTTGCTGTCTTTAATAATCGTCTTTATATTCTTCTTACCGTCAACTATTCTAATGACTGCCCAGTCCGATTTTCTGAGACTTATGTTTTCACCGAGTCCGTCCGCTCTCTTTTCAAGAATGGCATCGAACGGAGGAAGCTTTTTTGCAAGGTCGTCGAATTCAACTTTGCGCTTCTCAATCTGGCTTAACAGCTCAGAGGCGCTGTTGTTCTGAATGGTGCGGTCCTTCACTGCAATTTTATCTTTGTAGGATACTGTTCCCTGCTTCTCTATCATTATATTGTAGAGAGCCTCCTCTCCGAAGAGCGACTTGAAAGATGCATGGACCGGAGCCCCTTCGATAAAACAGAGCTCTCCTTTTTCACCGGAGACGTCAAAATAAAGAACTCCTGTCTTCTTTCCCTGCGATATCAAACTGATAAGTTCTGCTCCGGAAAATATTTCCAGATTGGCCGTAAGGTCCATTAAATCCTCTCTATCCAGTCAGAAGTTTTATAAAAATCGGCGAGTCTTTGAACCTCCTTGTTCTCTGCGCTCACCATCAGTTCTTCCCATTCATAATCAAACATTCTAAAAAATGATTCATATAACCCTTGTGCCATATCTTTGATATTATAAACCATACCTGTGATAATTTCAATATTTTTCTGAAGGTTTTCCCCATAAAGTTCAGAGGGCATGTATCTGCCGTTTTTAACCAGTATTGTTCCCTGTTGCATAAAACCCTTCTCCGAAAAAACCTGGGCGCTGCCTAAAATTTTGCTGTCATTCACAGTGATTTCATGAACTGAAGACGAGTCAAAGCAGTTTGAAGAGAATGGTTTCAGTGACTTTCCCTCATGTGTCTTTACGTTTATGCCCATTGACTTGAATCCTTCAAAGAATACGCCGGAAATGCTCTTATACCGGGAAACCATGTCAAGTCCCGATGACTTGGAGGAAAAACAGCTGAAATCAGATGATATGGAGTAAGTAAGGTCTCCGTCATGAAATACTGCCCTTCCGCCTGTCAGTCGTCTTGTTAAGGGTATCCTGTTCTTTTTTACAAAATCCATTTCAAACCTGTGCCCATACCTCTGGTTGTAGCCGATTGTAACGGACGGTTCAGAGAACTCATAGAACCTCAGAACCGTTTCGTTAACGTTTTTATAAAGATATTCATCTATCGCCATGTTCGTGTATACGTCATAGATTCCGTGCGGCAGATAGTATGCCTTCATCTTTAAAAAATAGTCCCCAGCCAGTCAAACATCAGAAAGTAAATTCTTCCGATGAGGAGAGAGATACGCGCCATGACAGTGTAGCCGAATGAAGCTCCGAATGCTATCATTATGAATGTCATGCCTATTTTGGCTCCCTGTCCTAGGACTCCTCTGTGTTCCTTGGAAAAATAAAAGTAAACAAGAGTGGTTATGACTCCGAATATTATCAGAAGATTATTGAACGTTGCAAAATCAAATCCGGTAATCGGAAGTATGGTCGAACGAAGCTGAGGGAGTATGAAACCCTGTATTGAACCTGTTACTCCGAGTCCGGCTCCTATACCGACAGTAAAGGCTATAGACCATCTTGAGAGCCATGAAATCGAAGGGAACCATCTCGTCAGCATGATTATTCCGAAGAATGCCGGAATGATAAGTATGAACTCTTTGTTCTTGATAATAGGGTCCAAAAGCATCGGCTGTATAGTGTAAGCCCAAGTGTATATCAGCCAGTAACCGGCCGTTATTCCCACGTAGAGATGCTCTGCAAATTTATAAAAATGGTTGTCCTTGTAGAGGAACGAGTATATGAAAAGGGTCAGACCCGCCGCAATCCAGATGCCAATGATGGTCGCCATTATTTTCCTCCTTCCTTTTTCATTCTGTTCTTCTCGACAAAGAACGCAATATTGCCGAAAATTATAAATATGATTATAAGGATATGCGAGTATGATTGAGATGCCATTCCTGCGACTGCAAGGTCCGGTTTGTTCTCCAGCATCTCATACTCAGCCGCTCCCTTCATTCCTCCCACTATGCCTATTATCTGCTTTGACTGGTAGAAGTAATATGCGTCAGGGGCTGATACGGCATTCAGGGCCAGCGCTATCTTCTGCTTAAACCTTCCTCCTGCATACTCAACCCATAAAAGGTATGTTGCGCCTGCCTCAAGACCCACCAAAAGAGCAAAGTCATTGTAATTGTGTATGTTTTTCATTATGGGGAATGAATCGACAGATACGTTTTTATAATCGACAGCGAAATAATCCCGTATCTCCCTTCCGATTCCCACCATCTGCGCTACATAACCTGGGCGGTAGCCGAGGTTGATATAATCAACTCCGTATTCGGCATTGCACTCCTTCGCTATCTTTTCCAAGCCCTGAGTCCCCAGCGGGGCTCCAAGCTGCCATTGAACGAGCATGACCGGCTTTAGGTTGTTCCTGAAGCACTGTCTCAGAAGCGCCTCAAGAAAGGGCTGCTGTTCAGGCATTGATGCCGCGTCATAATCTATAGATATGAGAATATTGCTTCCTTCGGGAAGGTTTTCAACGTAATCAAAGATGTCCTTAACCGGCTTTGTCGGTATTATTGGAAGCTTCGGTTTTAACAGAAGCGGAACTATGACAACGGCGGCAATCAGAATGTAAATGTACCGTCTGTCTATACGAGACATTTTTTCAAATATTTTCATACTTTCTCCCTTATGAAAGATAGCTTCTCTCTATGCCGAGAATTATTCTTATTGATACTCCGAGGGCTCCAAGATAAATTCCGAGGCCTATGCCTCTCTTGGCAGCCATCTGCGGCACCTCCATTATCCAGTCCGTGAATTTCGGCAGATACGGAGATATGACCTCTCCCACTGGAACCCTTCCGAGCATTACTATTACAGCTGTTATAAGAAGAAGAGCCGCGTCTACGTTTCTCGCTCTGAAGGCTCTGTATGCGGCAGAGGCCACAAAAAATGCGAGAAGTGAGAACATAGTCGACTGGAGGGGGACAATAAAGTAATTGTAAATATAGGTGAAAAAAGATTTTTCGTCAAATGCGCTGCCGAACTGAACAGTGCCGACTATTCCCGCTATCACAACCATGAGAAACCCTGCTATAAGGACTATGGAATGCTGCCAATTCTCCTCTTTTCTCTTTATCTTCCTGTAATGAAGCCCCACAAGGGAGTCGACTCCAAGAAGCATAGTGAATCCTGCAATGATTGAATACCATTTGAGAGAAATCTGCTCAATGTCTCCGAATGGTCTGTGGGGAATGAAAAATGAAACAATCATTATTATGCCCACTATAAAAGTTATCGTCAATGGAATGTTTTTGCTTTTCAACATCATTCCTCCTTATAGAATCTCAATCAGAAGATTGAATAGTTTGTCGAAAAATTCAATGTGCAAACCCGGACCCAGAATGCCGAGCAATAGCCCTATCATTATAATTACGATGATAATTATTTTCATGACATCCTCTGCAACTATTGAGCCGAGCATAAGCGGGTCCTTTTGGAGATAAACGGAAGCGGCCATCATCTCCTCACCTATTAGGGTGTAATCGCAAGCGGCAACGAAGAACGGCAGCTGAGCAGTCTCAGTCGTTCCCGCTATCTGAATCGCTCCTATCGAATGGCCTGTTTCCGCAAGTATGAGAGATTCGGCGAAGAATAGCCCCTGAAGGAATACTGCTCCCGGTTTCTCCCTCATCATCATGCCGTCCACTCCTGCCGCGTAGCCGAACTGGTCCTGAGTTATGTACATAATGTCGTTTTTATTGTAAATGTCCGGACGGCCCGCTTCTGTGAAGGCCTCCTTTACTACTTCCTGTGCTGTTGTCATAACGACCGGATCATATGAAGGAACAAGTATCCTCGTCTCATACTCCGCTACTTTCTTTGCCACTCTGCCGAGTATTGTCAGCCCTGCAATCGTAGGGATGTCAGTCACGTATCCAATCCCCAGAACGTACATTATCGGCTTTCCCATCTCTGTGCTTCTGCCCACAGCCTCTTCA
>JAQVDU010000069.1 GCA_028698175.1 bacterium
GGTTCCTAGATTTCCCATGAATGAAATTGAATCGGCTGTGAACGTTGCGTAAACAAAGGAGCTGTTGTAAGAACCTGCAACATGGACTCTGCCTGTGACAATAAGGTCATAATCAATCTCTTTTATCTGATGGTAATTGTAAAACTCGCACACAAAATCAATCGGATACTGTCCGGTTGCTACGTCATACCAGTTATATCCTGCCACGTGCACAAATCCGCCCTCAGGACCGTTCACAGTAAAATCCTTCTCGCCTACTGTCTGATGGGCAATATTTTGATCATAGATATGCCAGAAAATATCTATGAAGGCATTCAATGTGTACTCATCCTGAAGCTCCTGCGACATAGGAGTTGGACCTGTTTTAAACGAACAGCCGCCAAGTAAAATTACAGCCGCAAAGAGAGTCATTGCGGCTGTTTTGAACAGATTTCCTATGTTCATTTGGGTCTTACTCTTCCACCTTTGATATTCTGAGAAGCTCCTTTGTGTAAGCGTACATGTCGCCGTTGTCATTTATCACCTTATACTCTTTCACGATTCCCTTTGAGGGAGAGTAATGTATCCTGTAAACATTGCCGAGCTCGTCGATGTCATAGACAATTTCAATGACAATAACGTCGTCAACCTTGATTTCATTCTTTTCATACGTCTCGCCTATTCTTTTTATCTCAATCTTCTGAGAATCGCACACCCAGTCGCTCTCAACCTGAACGGGAGTCTTTAAAAATACAAAATCCTCCTCTTCTATGTATAGGGAGTCATTTGTTATTGCGGCTATCCCCCTGTCTTTTATAAAGACAAGGCCCGGGGTGTGCTTGAAGAGGAAGAATGCCTTATTATCGGTCATCTCCTTCTCCCTGCACGTGTCGGAAAGCTCAACGGACGTGTCCGTGGTGTCAGCAAGCCACTCTCCGAGAGTCGAATCATAATACTCCACGATGCTGTATGTGTGATAGTCGTAAGTATATATTGAATTCTCCTCTATCGCCGGTATGAAATCCATTATGTTGTTCTTGTCCGTATAGAAAGGGATGAGTGAGCATCCTGCAATGACTGCAACCAAAGTAAATAAAACAATTGTTCTTTTCATCAAACCTCCTTTTTCTTCGATAATAATCAAATTTCAATGTCAAGTCAAGAGAGCGGCAGGAGCGGAGTTTTGTTGTTTTTCCTTTTCGCTCGACTGCAGGTCACTTCACTCTGCCGACAAGCTTGTCCTGCTTGAATATCAGAACTATCAGAATTGCATAGAGAATCAGAATGGCAAGAGCAGAAAAAGCGGCGGTTAAAAGGATAACGTATATCTTCGGATTTGACGTGAAAGAGAGAAAGAGTCCGTAAGCCGTGTTAAGCGCCAGTATGAAATAAGAGAGAAAACGCCACACAAATGCGTGGGATTTGAATTTTGACTTGTTCAAAATAAGAGGCACGACAAAAAACATCAATGCAACTCCGAAGGAGTGTTTAAGGTATATCACGTAGCAGACCGACAGAAGAATAAGCAGTAAAGCTATCTGGAATGAATATTGTATTGCTCTCCCCACCCTCTCGGTCGCCTTTGAGATATTGTGAAATTCCACTCCCCTGAGAATGTCGTCATACATCTCATCAACGTCATGGGGATTGAAATTCGCCTCTTCTATTTCATTTTTTTCCTGTTCCACAAAATCTCCTTTGCGTTTTACTTATATCAATCTTCCTTGTCTTCATGAACATTTTCAATATCATTTATTATAGCAGAAGCCAGATTTTCGGCAAGTAGCGAACATCCTGCTTCCGTAAGGTGACAAGCATCATTGAAGTACGTTTTTCCTTCAGGTATAAGTGATTCGAAATTTACGATGATGACACCCTGCTTTTCGGAAAACGTTTCGCGCAATATGTGATTGTGCACCAAAAGTCCTCTCTTTACATTTTCAGCACTTCCCCAGAGCTCCACCGGAAAATAATGTTCATTGTAATCAAGCATTTTTTTGTCAAACAGATCCTTCGAGTAATTTTCAGGTATATAATGGGCAAAAGTGCCAATAACAAGCTTCTCTCCCTTTGAAACGGCGATCTTCCTTATTCTTTCTATATTTTTCGTAAAGGATTCCGCTGACTTCACATACCTCCCGTATGACAGCCAATCCTCCTTCGGATAGTGGGTGGGAACATAAACAAACAAACCGGACCTCTCTCCCAATCTGCTTATCAGGTATCTCGCAGTGAACGGAATCACCGTAAAACCTGCAAGCGGGTCATTCATCAGGGAATTTATCAGATAGTAGTATGAATAGTGAGAATAATTTCTCCTATAGTCCGCTGTGGGAACGTTGTTCGCCCTGAGCTCATTTATCGTGTGGTAGAAGAAGACATAGTCAAACCTCACATTTGAAAGGGTCATGTACTTATAGTAGCTGTCAAGACTCGTGTGAGCCGGATATGAGGCATTGTAAACCATATATTCCTGTCCGCTTTTCCTCTTCATCTCACACTCAAGCTTGTCGGAAAAATTTCCATACTCGCTGTGAAGCACCGAGCCACCCAGAAGGAGAATGCGCACTTTTCCGTCATCTTTGCCGGTCTCCTTTTCGATAAGAGCGGTCTGGGGGTAAAAGAGATGCTTCAGGCCGTCTCTGTCAAAGAAATTGACTTTGAAGAATAGAGCCCAGTACAGCCGTGAGACTATTTCAATTGTTATTATCAGGGATAAAACTGTAAGTCCCCATTTTAAAACTATCCCTCCTCTCTCCTTTGCACTCTTTTTTGAAATATTGATCTCTTCTGATTTTTTCTCATCGCTCGATACTTCAAGAGAATCGTGAAATACAAAGAAGAGAAGGGGTAGCATGAACTGGTAGTTTAATCTGCCGAGAATCTCACTCGCCGATTTGTAAAAGTCGCCTCCAATAAGGCAGATGATGATTCCGTATCCGACTGCGGACAGGCATGCTATAAAAATAATGTCAAAAAGCGGCCTTCTGCGAAACCTTAATAAAGAGTATATGAGAACAACAAAGCCGACCGCCCCGAAACTGGCGGGATTAATAAACTGCAGAAATGAGTCAAAGAGCACTTTCGGAAGATGCGCGGCGAATGAAAGGTTTGAGAAGAGAAATCTGAAGCTTGTCTCCTCAAGGGGCGAATACCTCAAATATTTGAGAATAACCGAGAAAAACAGAACAAATGCGCCTACAGTCATAATCGCCTTGTCGATTCTCTTGCCTGCCATCTCTCTTATCGACTCTCTGCTGAAGAATAGCACTGCAATTATAAAGGAAAGAAATATCATATAGCCTTCATTCTTGATAAGCGGCAGAGAAAACAAAAACAAAAGAGAAGATTCCACCTGCCTCTTTGCGTAAAATGATATGCAAAGTCCGAGGAGAAATGCGGAGACGGGAAAATCCGCATATCTCGAAATAAAGCCGCCGTCAGCCATGAAATGTATGGGGATTGAGAAGTAGACAATCGCCATCAAAAAACCTCTCATCACTTTTCCGCGCGAGGCGAACGTAGCCACTGTCGACCATGCTACCGCGATAACGATAATGAACATTATCACGGACGAATAGTCCGGATTCGATGAAAATGAGAGAGAGAGTGAGAGAAACTCCTGCAGTGAGAGAAGAAGAGGATACTTGTTATGGGGGATAAGCCTGTATTTTTCAAATATTGATCTCGATCCCTCTTCAAATAGAAGTTTCGCTTTCATGAAGTAAATGACTTTTCCGTCATGGCCGAAGAGCGGAGTTATGTAGAGGATAATGAATATTATCAGCATAAGAGCGCAGAGAGAGTAGAATGCGGCGGAGTACGTTTTGCTGTGATTCACCATCCTAAGAAAGGATGCGCTTCTTGAGAATGCGTGCTTCCTCAGTTTAACTATGGCTAGAACAGCAGTAAAGGAGATTGCTGTGAATGCAGCAACATGAGAGGAGATTGTCTGGGGAAGAAGCATAATCGGTATCAAAATCAAATAGGAGAGACTTATTCCGGCGAGAACCTTCATGCCCTCGCTCATCTGATTCTTCGAAGCTTTCGAAAAGAGAGAGCCGAGGGAGTAGTAAAAGAAAAGCTGAATGAAGAGAACAAAGAGGTACTTAATCATTTCTGAATCTTCCCGGAACGCTCATAAAGCGCGAATAACCCATGAGAGAGACTGTCCAGTAGTAAATCCCCTTGTTTATTTTTGCGGACGAGAATTTCACAACTGCCTCATGAATAGAGTCCGATTCATCGGCCGATGCAATTGTCCGCTCATAGATAACCCTCCCCTCCAGGTCGGAAACGTGAAGAACCATCTCCCGAGCATGCGGATATACCCACCTCAAAATGACTGCGCTGTCGGAAATCTCTGTAAAGAGAGGATAGGACCTCCGCTCAAAGAGGGAATCTCCGGCATGCACAATCACTCCGTCCTTTGTAAGAACAACCATCTTGGTTATTCCCCTTTCCGATGAGAACCTTTCGTCGACCGCTTCGTGGAAAGGAGCATAATAGACCTTGTTCAAAGAGAGGTAGGCGTAGTTGAAAAATTCCGTGAATCTTGCCGAATAATCGTTTAAGGTGTTTACGATTACCGCATTTCCCTTGTATGAATCACCGTCTTTAAGAAACTGCACGACATTGTCGTATCCGGAATATCTCTCAACCTCAAGAGCTTTTTCCCTTCCTGTGTATTTTGATGAATAGTTTATTATGCCCGCAATGTCCTTCATGTTGCGGACTGAAAATGCAAGATTTACTGAAATAACGATCAAAACCGCTGCCGCGATTTTAATATAACTCATTATTAAAATATACATCATTCTTTCAAAAAATTCAACCAAATTTTCTCCTTGCATTATGCCGGAAATAATCTAAAATGGTTGAATGGATAAAAAAACAGACATATTCTCTCTCACCTTTGAGAAGCTGGCGAAAAGACTCATTGAAAATGATTTTCCGAAGTTCAGAAGCCAGCAGATATTCAAGTGGCTCTATGAGAAGAATCTCTTTGATTTCTCCCTTATGACTGACATCGCATCCTCAGAAAGAGAGAGGCTGAAGAGCATGTTTGACTCCGGGCTGAACGAGGACGTTAAAGTCTTCAGGTCAAGGATTGATTCGAGCGAGAAATTCCTGATTGATTTTAAAGGCAGTTACGTCGAATCCGTACTTATGCCTTCCAAGGAGAGGGTGACTGTCTGCCTCTCATCTCAGACAGGGTGCGGCCTTAAATGCTCTTTCTGCGCGACAGGCAGAAACCCGGGGAGAAACCTCACCTCCGGCGAGATAATCAGACAGTTCATGCACATGGCTTTAAAATCAAAGGAGAGGATAACGAATGTGGTCTTTATGGGTATGGGCGAGCCCCTGCTTAATCTCGACAATGTGCTTGAGGCGATTGAAATACTCAACTGCGACAAGGGCATCCGGATAGGAGCAAGAAAGATAACTGTCTCAACAGCGGGAATAATTCCCGGAATAGAAACTCTCACCCGCTTTCCCCTTCAGGTAAAGCTCGCGATCTCTTTAAACAGCGCCATCCAGTCAAAACGAGAAGAGCTTATGCCAATAGCGAAAAAATACGATTTGAAAAATCTCAAGAGAGCTCTTATAAATTATCAGGATGCAAAGAACAAAAGGATGACTTTCGAATACATACTCATTCCGGGAGTGAATGATTCTGTAAGCGACACACGCGCTCTGTTCGAGTTTGCCAAAGGAATAGACTGCAAAGTCAATGTCATTCCGTACAATCCGGTCGATAAAAAATTCCGCGCTCCGACAAAGAGAGAGACGGCCGACTTTTTCGAAAAACTCTCTCCTTTGAAGGATGCGGTCACAATACGCGAATCAAGGGGACGCGACATAAACGGAGCGTGCGGACAGCTTGCAGGCAAAAGCATTTTCCAGGAGGAAATTAAATGAAACTCAGACTTTTTATTTTTATCTTGATTCTCTCTGCGCTTCTTTACTCAGAGAACGTTATTCTGATAATAACAGACGGAATGTCTCTTGACGCGCTCTCCATTCACAGAAAGCTTATTTCCGGCAGTCCTGTTGAGACCCAATTTGAAAGGTTCACTGATTTTGCATTATGCGAGACGACGGCCGACAATACCTACATAACGGACTCTGCCGCCGCGGCGACTGCCCTCTTCTGCGGAGAGAAGACCTCAAACGGAGTCATCGGAATGGACAAAACTGCGGAGTACAAAGTCAGGGACGGAGTAAATCTCGAAAATATAACCGAGTACTGTAGCGCATACGGATTTTTAAGCGGGATAGTGACGAACACAAGAATAACCCATGCTACTCCGGCCGGAACGTACGCTCACATAAAGAGCAGGGATTCGGAGTATGATATTGCGCTTCAGCTTGTTAAAACGAATATAAACCTTATAATGGGAGGTGGCCAGAAGCAGTTTTCAAAGGATGTGAGATACGACAAACGAGACCTCTTTAAAGAGATGGAGAAGAAAAACTACACGATTGCAAAGGATAAGAAGGATTTAAAGAAAATCAATATAAAGAAGAATTTTTTCGGACTCTTCGGCTTATCCCATATGGCTTACGAGTATGACAAGGATACTCTGAAGGAGCCACGTTTATCTCATATGGCCGATTATGCCTTGAAATACCTCGACTTGAAGGCAAAGAAAGAGGGAAAGGAGTTCTTTCTCATGATTGAAGCAGGCAGAATAGACCATGCGGCCCACTATCATGAGCTGAAGGAGTACATCTTTGAGGTTTTCGAACTGGAAAATCTCGTAAAAAGAGTCCTTGACTATGCGGAATCGACGCGGACTACCGTAATAATGGTCTCAGACCATGCAACAGGAAACCCGTCGTTTGTCGGCGTCAGAGATGAAGAGGGATTCAGCACTATGGAAGGATACTTCAGGGAAGAAAAATTTTTCTATCCGGACAAGAATTCTCTGGATTCCCTGCTTGACAATATCGTGATAGAGTTCGTTGACGCGTCAAAATTCGGAGGCGAATCCGAAGATCCTTCATACAAGGGCGACCACAGCGGCTCTGACGTACCGTGTTTTCTCTATTCAAAAAAGTATCAGATGAGCGACATTGTTATCAAAAATACAGACATACTCCCGATGGTTAAAAGACAGCTGGGAAGGTGCGAATGAAAAAATTTGTTTCTCAGCTTAAGGATGTCGCCGGATATATTTTCGAAAAAGACCTCTCTGAAGGTGCTTCCGGCAATATTTCATTCTTCGCCGAGGCATCGTCAAAGAAAGCTGTCATGAGAGTGAAGCTTCCCGTAAAACTTTCAAAAATGAGGGGGGCATCAATATCCATAACAACATCCGGAAGCAGAATATACGAGCTGATGTCTGATCCGACCGAGTTCATCTCCACCGTGAGGGTGAGCGAAGACGGAGCGGAGCTTGAAATTCTTGACGACAGAAAACCCTCGTCTGAGATACTGTGCCATCTCCTGTCATACGAAGCTGACGAAGAGACTCTCGCAGTCATACACGTTCATCCTAAATACTCCCTCGCTTTGCCTGACAAATCAAACAAAAATTCTCTCAATAAAACGCTTTTAAATACACACACGGAATTCAAATACTATTTTCCTCAAGGGATAGGACTCGTTGAGAGGACAGAGCCCGGAACGCTTCTTTTAGCTGAGAGAAATATGAAGGAGATGAAACGGCACAGAACGGTGCTTTGGAAGAACCACGGGCTTATATCACGCGGAAGAGACCTCTACCAGTGCTATGACGCTCTTGAAACCATTGAATCTATATCAAAGATAGCTCTGCTTTCAGGAAAGCTTCTTAAATCTTGAGAAGACTTCGTTAACTCTTTTCAAGTAAACTTTTTTATCAAAGAGTGTTTCAGTCTCGTCTTTTGAAATGTGCTTCAGCACATCAACGTTGTTCAAAACAAGCTTCTTAAAATCCTCTCCTTCGGCCCAGGATCTCATAGCGAGGTTTTGCACAATCCTGTAGGCATCCTCCCTCGACATTCCCTTCTTTATCAGAGCGAGAAGGACCCTCTGGGAAAAGAGCAGATTGTATGATTTTTTGAAATTCGCGTTCATGTTATGTTCATAGATATTGAGATTTCCGATTACGAATGACATCCTGTCAATCATGTAATCAATGAGTATTGAGGAATCCGGCAGAATTATCCTTTCAACGGACGAATGGCTTATGTCTCGCTCGTCCCAGAGTGCGACGTTTTCAAGGCCGCTCTGCAGATTGGACCTTAAGACCCGCGACAAACCGCACATCTGCTCGCAGATGACAGGATTTCTCTTGTGAGGCATTGCTGACGAGCCCTTTTGCCCCTTCATGAACGGCTCCTCCATCTCCCTCGTCTCCGTGCGCTGTAAAAGGCGTATCTGAAGCGCCATTTTTTCGATGACTGCCCCCAGCCGCGACAGTCCGTAGAGATAGTCAGCATACACGTCCCTTGAGACAATCTGGGACGAAATGTCTGCCCTTTCAATGCCAAGCTCTTTCAAAGCCAACTTCTCTATCTGAGGGTCTATGTTGGCATAATTCCCAACGGCTCCGGATATCTTGCCCCTGCTTATCGACGGCTTGAGTTCTTTCAAAAGATTTATAGATCGGTCAAGGTCATCCACCCATACAAGCATCTTCAGACCTGCCGAGGTCGGCTCAGCGTGCACTCCGTGTGTTCTGCCCACTATCGGAGTCATCTTGTGCTTCACTGCCTGAGAGTAGCAGACATTCCTCATCTTCTTCGCCTCTTTGAGTATCTCTTCGGCAGAGTCCTTCAAAATCAATGCGTTTGCAGTGTCAAGCATGTCTGAACTCGTCATGCCCATATGGATATATTTTGCATTCTTTCCCACATTCTCCCCAACTGCAGTGAGAAAAGCTATCACGTCGTGTTTGACTTCCTTCTCTATTTCATTGACTCTCTTTATGTCATATTTTGCCTTTCTCTTCACTTCTTCATAAACTTTTTTTGGCACAAGCGATTTTTTTGAATAAGCGTGAAGAACTGCAAGTTCTACTGCGAGGAATTTTTCAAATTTGTTTTCGTCCGACCAGATCCTCTCCATTCTCTCTCTTGAGTACCTCTTGATCATTTTCACCTCATCTGTCGTATGAATTGTTCCACAGCGTTTGGAAGTATGAATCAAAGCTCTCTGCTATTTCTCTTCCCTCTATAAGCACGTTGGCTTCATTGTTTGAACTCACGGCAGAGTAAGACCAGTTTGTGGAGCCCACAAGAACAAGAAGAGTGTCTATAATGAAGGTTTTGCAGTGGGTTGTCACGGTGAGCGGGTCATATCTCACGTCTATGCCGTAATTCTCAAGGTATGCGCCGGTTTCAAAATTATCCGCAGTAACGTCCTCGTTCCAATCGCTCTGCTCCAGAACTATCCTGACGTCAACTCCCCTTGCCTCGGCAATGACGAGTTCGTCTATCAGTTTCATTACGTCATTGTCATCGCCAGGGTAGAATTTCATGTCATACATGATCCCGCGTATCGTTTTTTTTGCATCCTTGAATATGCCGCTTGCCACAGGGTAATAGTCCCTGTTGGCGACTATCATCGCCTCGACGGTCTCCATTTTGAGAGTGTCATCGTCTTTGCCGCCGCCATCATCTACGGCCGCCGGCTGACATGAGGAGACAAAAACAACCGCTGAGGCGAAAACAGCGATGAAGAATGAGATTCTAAAGATTTTCCTGAGCTTTTCTGTAGTCATCCAAAAACCTCTTTATTCCGCTTTCTGTGAGCGGATGCTTTATCAGCTGCATTATCACCGAATATGGAATCGTGGCTATGTCCGCTCCTATAAGAAGGGACTGAAGCACGTGAACAGGATTCCTCACTGAAGCCACTATGACCTCTGTCGCAAATCCGTAATTTTCGAATATAGTGTGTATGTCCTCAACTATGGCTATGCCTTCCTGTGAAATGTCGTCAAGACGTCCGATGAACGGAGAGACAAACGAAGCGCCTGCCTTTGCGGCCAGAGTTGCCTGAACGGGGGTGAAGATGAGCGTGACATTTGTCATTATATCCTTTTCGCTCAATGTTCTGACAGCGCGAAGGCCGTCTTCTGTCATCGGTATCTTCACAGCTATGTTTGAAGCAATCTTGTGCAGTTCAAGTGCCTCCTTAACCATGTTTTCATAGTCAAGAGCTATTACTTCTCCTGAAACCGGACCCTTTACGGCAGAGCATATTTCGGCAAGTATCTCATTCGGCTTTTTCTTTGTGCGCTCCATCTCTTTTGCTATAAGAGAAGGATTTGTCGTCACTCCGTCGAGAAGGCCTATGGAGTTTGCCTTGCGTATCTCTTCAATGTTCGCAGTATCGATGAAGAATTTCATTTGTCCTCCTTTAATAGAATGCTTTTCCGAATATGAGCCCGTCCGCAGGCGCCAGCTTTCCGGCAAGATGCACGTCCCTGCTCTTTAAAATCTCTTCCGTAGTCATTGTTATCTTTCCTCTTCCCACGTATACGGATGTACCCACTATAAAGCGTATCATGTTGTGAAGGAACCTGTCCCCAACAAAAGTGAAAGTCAAAATCCTTCCCTGAACTTTCAGCTGGGAGACTTTTAAGTCGACTATGGGATTATCTATGAGGGATTTCTTCCTGCAGAATGTCGAAAAGTCATGCTTTCCCTTCAGGTCCTTTATGAATGAACCCATCTTTGCGTAATCAAGGTCATATGTCGCCTGCCATAAGAATCCTTTTTTCAGGGGGCTGTAGCCGTTGTGCATGTAGTATCTGTACATTCTTGCCTTGCA
>JAQVDU010000149.1 GCA_028698175.1 bacterium
CCAAAGTTGTCGACAAAAATTTCAAACGGAGGATTGGAAAAGTCAAAGCCGATTGATTTCAGAACGGATGCGGCCGGCAGGTCTATGACGTCGCCGTTTCCCTTCACAAGGTATTTCGCGCATGCATAACTTCTGAAGGGTTCAAGAATCGAAAAGTCAGTCGCATCTCCGAGGTGTATGACAGCTGAGAGTTTATGCGTTGAATAGAGGTCTGCCAGTCTTTTAACTGCGGCAAAGTTATTGTGAGTGTCTGAAATCAGCAGTATCAGGAGATGCTCCTTATTACGGTAAAAATTCCTACTGCGGCAAGATAGTATGAGAAGTAATAAAATCTGTTTGATTTCAAAATCCTGTAAAGGAAGAATACAGATGCGTATCCGAATGCTAATGATGCAAGAAAACCCGCTGCCATAACCCACTCAAATACGGGCTTCACGTTTATAAGCTCCTTCATAAAAGCTCCGAATATAAGCGGTATCGCCATGAAGAATGAATAATCGCAAGCGTCCTCCCTCTTCATTCCCGCAAAGATTCCTGCGGAAATCGTGGTGCCGGAGCGCGATATTCCGGGCATTAATGCAATCACCTGGGCGAAGCCGACAGCAAGAGCGGATTTAAAGGACAGAGGAGAATCTCCCCTGAAAAACTTTGTCGCATAAAGCATCAGTGAGGTTATCAGAAAGAATATACCCACGTAGAGTAATTTTGAAAATGCCTCCTCTATGGCCTCATCAAACAAAACTGCGAAAATGACTGCGGGAACAATACCTAAAATCACCAGACCGATGTAGCGGAGATTTTCTTTCTTGCCGGACTTTTTCTCAGTGAGTTCGGCAATTCCGCCCTTTAAGAGTATCCATATCTTCTTGTGCATGTAGAGTATTACGGCAAAGAGAGTTCCGAGATGCAGAAGCACTTCAAAGAAGAGGTTGTCAAAAGGAAGTTTAAAAAGGCTGTTTACAAGCGCAAGATGGCCGGAAGACGACACCGGAAGAAACTCTGTGAGCCCCTGAACAGCTCCAAGAGAGAGAGACTGAATCAGATTCACGATGCCCCCATCATTATGGCCGCAAGACCGACTATCATGTCGTATTTAATGTAATTGTTTACGAACCTTTTCGTTTTGATGTCGTCGAAAATGTAGAATATCGTCAGAAGGACTATAAGCACTACGTCGACTCCGAAGAAGGTTATAAAGAAATACCATTTGTTGTATGTGTTATTGAAATAGGGTATGAAAGTAATGATTATCAGAATCAGAAAAACAACGGCCGCAATGAAAAATGATTTTGTCTTGCCGATAATTATCGGCATCGTCTTCATGCCTGCATACTCGTCCCCGTCCACGTCCTCAATGTCCTTTGTTATCTCCCTACCCAGATTCATAAAGAATGAAAATATTGCGGGAAAGATTCCCTTTGTATAATCCCCTCCCGCCTCAGCTCCGAATATGAAGAGTATCGCCGTCAGAAGAGAGATGGTAAAATTTCCTATAAACGGAAGCTTCTTGAATGACCATGAGTACAGAAAGAGCAGAACTGCCGACAGCAGAGCAATGGCGAATGCCGTTCGGGAGATGAATGCGGAGATTACAATGCCGGACAGCAAAAAGACAAAGACGAGAGCGAACATGTGTTTGAGGTTGAAATCCATTGCTATCAGAGGCCTGGACGGTTTGTTGACTTTGTCTGTTTCAATATCGAACAAATCATTCACTATGTTGCCTCCGGCAAAAACCATAAAAACCGTTGCAACCGCAAGGGAAAGCTTCAGATAATCAGGCTCTCTCGTTGCGATGAAGGCCGATATAATTACAGAAAGAACCCCCATCAGGCAGTTGTTGAGCCTGATGAGGTACATAAAACCTATGAATTTACTGTTTTGGCTTTGCTTCATCCTTGAATATCTCTTTTATTGAGCCGAGAGATGAGAGTATTCCGGTCGCTTCATAGGGAAGAAATATCTTTGTCGCGTTACCGTTGGACATCTTCTCAAGAGCTTCAAGATATTTTATGGCAATAACGTCTTCAGTAGCCTTTCCCTGATGTATTGCTTCGAAAACCGTCTTTATGGCGCGCGCCTGTCCGTCAGCAATAAGAATCGCGGACTGCTGTTCTCCCTCCGCTTTTCTTATGGCATACTCCTTCTCTCCCTCCGCCTTCAATATTTTTGACTGTTTATCGCCTTCTGCAAGAAGTATGACCGAGCGCTTTTCCCTTTCAGCTTTCATCTGCTTGGTCATCGCTTCCTGAATTTCGTCCGGGGGATTTATATTCTTAAGCTCCACCCTGTTCACCTTCACTCCCCACTTGTCTGTCGCTTCGTCAAGAATCTTCTGAAGCTCGCTGTTTATCTTTGTTCTTGAAACGAGAGTCTCGTCGAGGGTTAAATCTCCGATCACGTTTCTCAGTGTGGTTATTGTAAGTTTTTCAATAGCCATGACAAGGTTGCTTATTTCATATACTGCCTTGTAAGGGTCGTTTATCTGGTAATAGATAACCGAGTCAATAAGCATTGTCACGTTGTCCTTTG
>JAQVDU010000150.1 GCA_028698175.1 bacterium
AATGGCGTGTTTTCATACAATGGAATGCTCTACAGGGGTCATCTTATGATAAGGAAGGATGCGGACAATCTTCTGCTTCCAATCAACAAGCTTTTAATGGAGGATTATCTCAAAGGAGTGGTGCCAGCGGAGATCGGTAAACTGAAAAAGAATATGATTGAAGCTTCTAAGGCGCAGGCGGTTGCCGCCCGCACCTATGCATTCGCTCATCTCAGGAAGCATGAGGACATGGGGTATGACCTTGAATGCACAGTGCAGGACCAGGTTTACAGGGGATACCTTCTTGAGGACTCTCTCACGAATGAAGCCATAGAATCAACCAAAGGGATAGTGGCATATTATAAAAACTCTCCCATTGACGCGAAATACCATTCGACCTGCGGCGGACACACAAGCAGCAATGAGGATGAATGGGGAGGACCTCCGGCTCCTTATCTGAGGGGGAGGTTCGACGGGGAGGGCTGTCTTTTCAAAAGAGTCTACTGCTCGCAGTCAAAGCATTATAAATGGAGTTATGAGTATGACAGAGATGATTTCTACGAAATGGTATCCGGCAATTATTCTTTGATGAAGAAGGTCAACGTGAAGGCGGCAAACATATTTGTCTCCAAACAGGACAAGTACAAAAGAATAGTGGAGCTGACCATTGAGGATTCTTCCGGAAAAAAATATAAGGTCAGAGGGCTTGACATAAGAAGACTCTTCACATTTGAAGAGCATCTCGGAGGAATGCTGAAGAGCAGGAATTTCACATTGGATCATAAGAAAGGAAAGATTATCATAAACGGCGGCGGCTTCGGCCACGGAGTGGGAATGTGCCAGTACGGAGCAATGGAGATGGCTAAATCGGGCAAAAATTATAAGCAGATTTTAAACCATTATTACAAGGGGATTCAATTAAAAAGAATCTATTGATTCTCTTTCTCTTCCTGTGCTCTCTCTACATATCGGCCGAAAAGATCAAAGAGATAAACATTGAAGGGAATATTTTTTTCGAAGACAATGTTCTGCTGAAGACAATGAAAAGCAGAACGGGAAAATCCTTTGACAGAATTACTTTCAAGGAAGACAGGGCGGCAATGATTTCTTTTTACAGGGCAAAGGGGTTCCTTGATTTTTCAGTGAAAAAATTCGCTTACAGAATAGAAAATGACCTGGTCTATATTGACATAGAGGTTAACGAAGATTACGTGACCACCGTATCAGAAGTAAAAATCTTCGGCAACAGCGTCTTTACTGATGACGAGATAAAATCCATTCTCGGCATCAAAAAGAACGACCCTCTGAACCTCTTTGTCTTGTCCAACCGCCTTATTCAGATTGTAGACAAATACTCATCTCTGGGTTATATATACGCAGACGCCGATTACGAACTGGTTTTAAAGGAGAACAAATACAGGATGCTTCTCTTTATAAATATTACGGAAGGAAGCAAGGCGTATATAAGGTCTATAAGCGGCGACTCTCTTCCGAAAAACGTGAGAAATGTCTTTTATAATGAAGTCAAGAACAGAAACAACACACTCTACACTCCTGAAAACGTCTATCTTATACAGCAGAGAGTCTCATACACCGGACTCTTTGATTACCTCGCGTTCAAGACAAATGGAATAGAGGAGAAGAGCGAATCAATCGACATCTACTTCATAGGAACCGAAAAGAAAAAGAACTGGATATCAGGCGCATCTCTATACCAATTCCCAAATAAATTCAAACTCACGGCCGGATGGGGGAATGACAATCTTTTCAACAATGGAGAGAAGCTCTCTCTGGAAGCCTCAGGAGCTCTTGCTCTTCTCTCATCGCCGATGAGGACCGGAGACAAGTGGGTCTACGGCATTTTAAGGTACAAGATGCCTTACGTTTTTTATAATATCCTCTCATTCAACTCCCAGGTGGGTGCGAACTATGAGCTCTATGAATTCTATTCGAAGAAGGACCTTCTTGCTAAGGGGGGCGTCTCCAAAACCATCGGATATTTTTCAATATTCAACAATTACTCCTACAAACTGAGCATAATAGACACGAACGTCAATGACCAGCCGTACAGATACGAGAGGGTGACAACAAATTCTTCCGACCTTACTTTCTATTTCGACAACAGAGACAATGTCATTTCTCCGACCAAGGGGGCTTACTCAACTCTTCTTCTGGAATATGCAGGCGGAATCTTCAGGGGATATAATAATTTCTACAGATATTCGGCTGAGGGCGCATACTTCAAGACATTTTTCAATGCTGTGACCACTGCATTCAGGATAAAAACCGGCGGCATCATACCATTCGGGGTCTCTGAGGAGAGAGGCATATCCATAGGAGAGCAGTTCAATCTCGGAGGACTCACGAGCGTCAGGGGAGTAAACGAGGATTCGCTTGGCCCGCTCAACGCGATAGGCACGCGATCCGGAAACATGCTTGTCAATGCGAATGCGGAGATGCGCGCTCTTGTCTATAAATTCATAGGATTAAGCTACTTCTTCGATGCAGGGGTTGTGTATGAAAACGTTCAGAGTTTTTCAGTCGA
>JAQVDU010000070.1:0-7285 GCA_028698175.1 bacterium
ACGTTAGGCGTCTTCTTAAGAGCCCATTTTTTGTAAATCCCTGCATTGAATTTCAGCTTCGGATCTATTCTCATTATATATTCAAGAGGAAGAGGGTGTATGGACGGGGACGCGAATTCAGTGAACTGCTGAATCTGCATGAACGCATTGTACATGCCGTTCACGCATTTTTCATAGAATGCCATCTGCTCCATTGTCTCGTATTTTTCGCACACTTCTCTGAGCATCGGCACTGCCCTCTCATAGAGTTTTGTAGAATAGAATATTATCTTGAGACGCTCTGGAGTCGGCTTGTCATGGTACGGAAGCTGAAGTGACGTGTAAAGCACTTCATTGCCGGCGACTCCCGTGTGCATCAAGCCGTAATTCTCAAGATTCAGAAGAGAGATCATCGTGTGCATGTAAGATGAACCGCTGTAAAAAACCAGAAAGTCATTTGCCTTAGAAGAGCTTTCGATGTCCCTAAGATAGGTTCCGTTGTTGAGAGAATAGAACATGTACTCATCCTTCATGTCCGAAGCTATCTTCTTTGATATCGTTTCGTCAAGATAATTATTTTCGGAAAAGCATATGGTCAGGAAATCTTTGTATCCGAGGCGGTGTGCGTTGAGCACATTCATTCTTGAATCCAGCCCGCCGGATAGAGTCGTAATGTGTCTGTACGAGTACTCTATGTCCTTTTCATATTCAGATTTGAGCGCCTGTATGTAAAGATTGTCCAGCTCCTCTATTATTGCATCCTCGGATTTTTCGATGACCGGATATGACGATATTTGAAAATACTTTGTCTCCTCTATTCTCTGCGAATCGAACGAAAGAATAGTTCCGGGCTCAAGCTTCTTCACTCCGCCGATTAGAGTCGTGCTTCCTATCATATAGCCGATGGAGAGCATGCAGTTTGCTCCGTTATCGTCAAGCTTTACCGGAATGTTGTTGGCCTTCATTATTTTTGCCACACCATCTACCGTGCTTCCGAATATGAAGAGTGGCTTCTCTCTTCCCAGATAGCAGTACATCTGTTTCGTACCGTTTTGACATGTAAAAAGATGTATCGTGTCGGTTTGTTTGTCATATACAAATCCGGCAAAATTTCCATGCATTGACGAGGGAAAGGATTTGGGAGATGATTTGTAATTTTTTCTTACCAGCTGAAACATGGAGTTCACAGCCGATTGTTTCTTCAGCTCTTCAGAATTGAAGACGATTCCCTCAAGCCCTATGATGACCTCTTCGTCCTCAAAAAAGATTTTGTCGTTCATGAATTTGTTGACAGTGCTTCTTCCGCAGAATCCTTGCCCCATTTTTTTTGTTTCTTCAATTCTTCCCAAAACAGAGTCGAAGGAATATTGCTTTAAACCTCCGGCAGTCTCTTTTGAGTAGCATCCGAAGAGTCCTATCATGAGTTCTCCCTGTTTTTGATATCCTTTGCAATGTTTATCAGATACTTTTTGTAATCGCTATCGGGATAATTTTTCACCAGCGAATCATACTCTGACCTTTTAAGGAATCCCATCCTGAGAGAGACCTCTTCAATGCAGCCCACCTTCAGCGACTGCCTTGATTCAATAGTTCCTATAAAATTTGATGCATCAAGCAGGGACTCCGGAGTTCCCGTGTCGAGCCAGGCGAATCCCCTTCCGAGCTTAATTACCTCAAGCCGGCCTTTTTCAAGATACGCATTGTTCAAATCTGTTATTTCAAGCTCACCTCTGGCCGACGGCTTTAAGGATCTGGCGATTTTCGGCGACTCTGAGTCATAGATATATAGTCCGACTACCGCATAAGATGAGATATACTTTTTAGGCTTCTCTATAAGCCGCTTCGGTTTATCGTTCGTATTAAACGCCACTATTCCGTATCTCTCAGGGTCTTTGACATAGTATGCGAATATGGTCGAATGAAGGTTTTTCTCCTTTGCATCTCTTATTTCCGTGAAATCTCCGTAAAAAATATTGTCTCCGAGTATCAGCATCACATTGTCTTTTCCTATGAACTTCTCTCCGATGATTATCGCCTGGGCTATTCCTTTCGGCTCATTCTGCTCGGCGTAGGATATATTAAGCCCGAGATGACTCCCATCCTTGAAGAGAGTTCTGTACCACTTGAGCATTTCAGGAGTTGATATTATCAGTATATCCCTTATCCCAGCCAGCATAAGAGTGGAGAGAGGATAGTATATCATCGGTTTGTCATAAACTGCAAGAAGCTGTTTCGAATACACTGAAGTAAGCGGATACAGCCTGCTACCGCTTCCTCCCGCGAGTATTATGCCCTTTGTCTTCTTCATATTGCTTCCTTTGGCGAATAGTTCTTTTTGAAGTATTCTCTGTACTCGCCTGTTATGCAATGATCCACCCACTCTTTGTTTGACTGATACCAGTTGACCGTATCTCTAAGGGAGGAGTCAAAATCATTCAACACCTTGAATCCAAGCTCTCTTTCCGCTTTTGAAGGGTCAATCGAATATCTTCTGTCATGACCCGGCCTGTCCTTAACGAACTCAATAAGGGATTCTTCCCTGCCGAGAATCTTTAGTATCAGACGCACAAGCTCTATATTCGTCTTTTCATTCCTGCTTCCGATGTTGTAAACCTCTCCGCTTTTTCCCTTTTCAAAAGCCAAAAGGACTCCTCTTGCATGGTCGTTTACGTGTATCCAGTCGCGCACGTTCTTTCCGTCGCCGTATATGGGAAGCTTTTCCATTCTCATCGCTTTGTAAATAATCAGCGGAATCAATTTCTCGGGAAACTGATACGGCCCGTAGTTGTTTGAACACCTTGTGATGACAACATCCTGCTTGAAAGTGCGGTTGAATGCCAAAACAAGCATATCCGCAGATGCCTTCGACGCGGCATAGGGAGAGTTCGGTTTTATAAGCGAATCCTCAGTGAATGACTTTTCTTCTTCCGTCTTAAGCTCTCCGTAGACTTCGTCTGTCGATATCTGAAGGAATCTGCCTGCACATCTTTCCATAGTAAGCTGAAGCAGATTGAGAGTCCCCTTCACGTTTGTGTCTATGAATACCGAGGGGTCGAGTATGGACCTGTCCACGTGGCTTTCGGCGGCGAAATTAATCACTCCGGAGAACTCATTTCCGTCAAATATCTCTTTTAAGGAATTTTTATCGCATATGTCGCATCTGATGAATCTGTGTTTTTTTTCGTCAGTGAGATTTTTCAGATTTTCCAGATTCCCCGCATAAGTGAGGGCATCTACGTTCACCACCTCGTAATCTGTATTTTGAATAATGTAATGTATGAAATTTGAACCTATAAAACCGGCTCCGCCGGTGACCATAATTTTTCTTTTCATCTCTTAACTTCCTTTTAAAAATAGTATCAGTTTATCTCAAATATGTCAATAAACTATTTTCTGATATATATATATATCGTTCCGTACCCTTTAGTTGCGAGAGTGTCGAGAAGCTTCATCTTTTCATGAGCGTATTTGTTTGCTTTATAGTAAAAGCGGTTGAAGTCGTCGACAGATTCCTTTTTTTCAGTTCTTCCGCTCGTTCCGGTTTCTCCTGCCAGTGCTTTTTCGGAAAGAACTGCATAGTCGATGTCATCCTTTTGAAGAAGGTTGTCAAGACTCATTGCTTTTGTGAGTTTGTAAATTGTATAATCATTGTATAATTCGTTGTTTTTCAGAGGAAAATAATAATTTATGTGGGATAAGACTTTCTTCCTGTCTTCCACTCTTTCATCAATGAATTTCTCAACAATTGAATACGGCGTGTTTTTCATGTCTCTAGCGACAAGATATCCCACCGCGAGGACGTTGTTCAAAAGGTAGAAAACTCCTGCAAAGAATACAATCTTGTTTCGCAACTTGTTTTTTGAATTTTCCTGAATCATAAGGGCATAGACAAGAAGCGAGTAGAATATTATCGAAATGAATCCCCTTGTGACGATTCTTTCAAGAAAGACAAATGAGAGTAAAAAGAATCCTCCTCCGATAACTGTTAACAGAAGTATTTTTTTATTTCTTCTGAAAAAGAAGGCTCCGGCGGCGAAAATCCCGACTTCAAAGAGAAGAATGTAAATTCTCTTTATGCCGAGAGCATACTCCCCGAAAAGGTTCTTTGCCTTAAGCGAAAAACTCCCAAGCATAGAACCGTTGTATGCAGAGAGCCTTCGTCCGTAGTAGAGGTAGAAATCGTGAATCGTCATATCTTTTACTCCGTAAAGGAATAAAACGAAGATAAGCGCTATAAAAGCGCCTCCAATGACAAAGAGAAGCGCCGGATAGAGGGTCTTTCTTCTGAAGGACAAAACGACCATAATCACTGTCATAGAAAGAAAGAACATTATCTCGTCAGGATGGCATAGTGAAGCGAAGGCGATTGATGCACCCGAGAAAAAAAGGTATCTCGGATTTTTGTAAATCCCTTTCAGAAGAAAGAGAAGGGATAGGGATGAAAAGACAATTTTGACTGCCTCCGGGCGTATGGTCCGAAATGCGATATAGACTGTCGATGAAAGAATGAAAAGAATATAAAATGCCGAAATTCCCTTTAATCCGACTTTAAGTTCCTGAAGAATCAACCGTGCTATCACAAGCAGAAGCAAACCGCAAAGGACTGAGAATAGCCGCGCAGTAAATAGAGAACCGCCGAATATTCTCATGAAGGAGCCGAGCATCAGAGGATAACCGAAAATAACGTCTCCGCCGTACATGCCTACTACATTCTCGTTTGTAAACCCCTTGGACTGCGAAAAGTTGTAAGCAGTCCCTCCATACCAGGGCTCGTCCACCCACACCTTTGAAATGACAGTCAGAAACGGCATTTGAAGTCCAAGATAAAGACACAGGGCGACTAAAAATATAAACCCGCTTTTGCTTTTCACTGCGCTTCCCCTCCTTCACTGCGGCTGAATATCGCTCTGCCTATTCTCAGCATGTTTGAATTGTATTTTAGAGCGAGCAAATAGTCGTCAGTCATTCCCATTGAGAGTATCTTTGCTTCTTCGTACTGAGCGGATATTTCTTTGAACAAACTGCTTGCGACTTTGAATGACTCTTCTACGGCCGATTCTTCTGAAGAATGCGCTCCTATGGTCATAAGTCCGCATAGTTTGACGTTCTTAAATGTCAAAGCTTTTCTCCAGGCATCCTTTACTTCTTCCGGATCGAAGCCTGCTTTGCTTGTTTCATTCGAAGAGTTGACCTGGAGGAGGACTCTGATTTGTTTTTTGTTTTTCTCGAAAACGCTGTCCACCGCAGACAAAAGGGCGATGCTGTCGATTGACTGTATGAGAAAGCAATTTTCAACAAGGTACTTTATTTTATTCTCCTGGAGTCTTCCTATGAAAAAAAGACGCAATCCGTCTTTCGCAAAGAATATTTTTTTATCCCTGACCTCCTGTCCTTTGTTCTCTCCGAAATATCTTATTCCCGCCTCGTAAGCGGCTTCGAGAACAGTCAGCGGCTGGTTCTTTGAAACAGCCACAATCTCTACGTTTCTGCCTCCGGCTGCTGCTTTAACCGCCATTGTTATTTTAGCGAGATTTGTTTTTATCTCTGAAGAAGTGATTACCTGATTCATTATTTGAATATTGAGTTCCCGATGTATGAATAGGACCCTCTCTTCTCGAAAATCGACTGATTCGAAAAGAGGCAGAAACCCATCACCGGATATCTTGCAAGGACTTCATAGTTGGCCTTTACGTTGAATATCGTCTGGTTGTACGTTCCCAGGCCTATCACCACATTCTCGAGTTTTGTTTTTGAATTTATCTTTTCAATCTGTTTTTTGAGAACGCTTAGAGAGGGAGAGTATGCCATTACAGCTACGAAATCGATGTACCCTCCCATCAGCCATTCCCACCAGTTTTGGTAAAAATTTATCTCGGCTGATTCGACGTCTGCTATCACCGCGGATGAAAGCTGAATGTTCGGATTTTTAAGCTTCACGTCAGTATATATGTTTCTGACCAGTTCGTTTAGCTTCTCTTTCGGAAGAATCTGCCAAATAGCCTTCAACTGCTTTACTCCGTTCTTTCCGAAGAGCTTCTCAGTGGAAACCTCGTTCAGCTGATCAACTGAAATAACGCATTTTTCCATGAAGGCGGATTTGAGATTGTTGTCATAAACGAATTCTCTGCCGGGAAATCTTGAATAATCAAGATGGATTCCATCAATGTTGTACTTGGAAATTATCTCCTGAATAATGAAAATGATATAATCATAAACTATCTCGGACGAAGGAGAGACGTATATTCCTTCTATGTTTCGAGTCTTAAGCCTGTCAATCGAATAATCAAGAAGAGAGACGTTTTTGTCGTCAACAAGAACGCTCTCCGGGTATCGGTTGACAATGTGCATTTCGTCGTCAGTCATCTCCTGTCTGTCCCACATGTAGAGAAGGTTGACCCAGGCATGGACTCTTATCCCCCTCTCGCGCGCGTTTGACGTGAAGACAGAGAGCGGGTCAAATTCCTGGTATTTTTTCGGAGCTATCTTTGAATCATAGTAAGCCGTTCCGGAGCCGTATACCTGAACGAAGGCATCTGTTACGTTCGCCTTTTCAAGCGAATCAAGCATCTGAACAATGTGCTCTTCGGAATAGATATCCCATCTGGTGATCCAGACTCCCCTGATTGCGGATGAATGTGCGTAAATAGGAAGAATAAATAACAAAAAAGCCCATAAGAATGGGCTTTTTATCTTATTCATGCTGATTATTTTTTCTTTTCGATCTTTTTATCTTCTTTCTTTGCAGGCTTCTTTTCGGCTTTTTTCTCCGGTTTCTTCTCGGCTTTCTTCTCCGTTTTTTTATCCTGCTTCTCTTTTGACGCCGGCTTTTCTACAAGCTCAAGAATGGAAGTGGAAGCGCCGTCACCGCGCCTTAATCCGACGGATATCACTCTGGTGTAGCCGCCGTTTCTTGCCTTGTACATCGGAGCTATCTCTTCAAAGAGCCTCTTAATTATCTCGTTTGAGCGAATTCTTTTCGCAATTTCGCGCCTAGCATGGACCGAATCGTCATTCTTCGCAATAGTTATCATTCTCTCCGCCAATTTGCGAGCCTCTTTTGCCTTTGCCGTCGTGGTTATCACAACGCTCTTCTCAAAGAGAGAAGTGACGAGGTTATTGAGCATGGCGTTTCTGTGCTCTGTAGGTTTGGAGAGTTTTTTCACTTTATCATTGTGTCGCATGGTTCCCCCTTAATCATTCTCTTTTTTGAAATATTTTCCTGTGTCCATTCCGAAATGCAGTCCTAATTCCTTCAGCTTGTCTTCAAGTTCGCTTAAGGACTGACGTCCGAAATTCTTGTATTTGA
>JAQVDU010000070.1:7295-10574 GCA_028698175.1 bacterium
TTTGAGCATCTCGTCGCGAGTCTTAACGACAAGGTCGGAGAGAGTCTCGATGTTGTTGGTTTCAAGACAGTTTTTCGCTCTCACTTTAAGTTCAAGGTCTGTCACCTTCTTTGAAAGCAGTTCTCTCATCTTGAGAACATTGTCGTCTTCAAATTCCTCGGTAATAATGGGAAGTTTTCTGTCGCCCACTTCAAAGACGTCGATATGCCCTTTTAGAATAATGACCGCCTGTTTAAGGGCATCTTCCGGAGTTATCGTGCCGTCAGTTGTTATCTCGAGTATAAGCTTGTCGAAATCAGTCCTCTGACCCACTCTCATTGATTCAAGCGTAGTCACGACCCTCTTCACCGGCGAGAAAAACGCATCAAGCTGAATAGACTTTATGTTTTTGTCAGGATTGATGTACTGAGACTGAAGATATCCGCGTCCCCACTCTATCACGAGTTCGGCTTTTACGGAAACATTCTTTGTTATTGTAAAAAGATAGAGGTCCTTGTTCACTATCTCTATTCCGGCAGGCAGAACGATATCGCCTGCGACTACTTCCTTAGGACCTTTGATGTTCATAACTATCCTCTTGTCATCCATCTCTTCGTCCATCTGAAAGCGTATCTTCTTTATGTTGAGCACTATGTCGGCGACATTCTCTTTGACGCCTTCAATAGTGGTGAATTCGTGAAAAGCGTTCTCGAATATTATCTTTGTTATGCTCACTCCGTGTATGCTTGATAAAAGAATTCTTCTGAGCACATTGCCCATCGTCGTGCCGAATCCTCTTTCAAAGGGTCCGATAACGAATTTTCCGTAGGTATTGCCGCGCTGTTCTTCAAGTTTTACGCTCTGCGGCATCTGAAAAGGTTTTAACTTCATTTGTTTACCTCTTCGTTAAGTGTTATTTCGAATACAATTCTATGATGAGCTGTTCGTTAATGTCCGCGTCAATGTCTGCTCTCTGCGGCAGCTGTTTTACGGAGACTGACATCTTGGGAAGGTCAAGTCCGAGCCACTCCATCGTCTTTCCTCCGTTCTTTGCCAGAGTCTGAGTAATCATGTCAAGGTTTTTTGATTTATCCTGAACTTCAATGACATCGCTCTCTTTGACTATGAAGCTGGGTATGTTTACTCTGCGCTTATTTACTATTATGTGTCCGTGGTTTACAAGCTGCCTAGCCGCAGACCTTGAAGGAGCAAACCCGGCCCTGAAAATCACGTTGTCAAGCCGCCTCTCAAGGAACTGAAGAAGTATCTCTCCCGTCACTCCCCTTGTGGTAGCCGCATTTTCATAATATTTTCTGAACTGCTGCTCGTGTATTCCGTACATCCTTTTTACCTTCTGTTTTTCGCGCAGCTGGATGGCGTATCCTGAAAGCTTTTTGCGAATCTTCTTTGCGGGCTCTCCGGGAGTCGTGCGGTTTCTCTCAATGGCGCATTTATTTGTATTGCACCTGTCTCCCTTAAGGAAGAGCTTCACTCTTTCTCTTCTGCACAGCTTGCATTTTGCTTCTATGTATCTTGACATTATTCCTCCTTAGACTCTTCTTCTTTTTGGCGGCCTGCATCCGTTATGGGGTATCGGAGTCACGTCCTTTATCGACGTTATCTTGAAACCGAGATTGTTCAGTGCTCTCACAGCGGTCTCTCTTCCGCCTCCGGGGCCTTTGACGCACACTTCAAGACGCTTTACGCCGAGATTGAGGGCATCTTTTCCGGCCTTCTCAGCCGCAACCTGGGCTGCGAAAGGCGTTGCCTTCTTTGAGCCCTTGTAGCCAACGTTTCCGGCTGATGACCATGATATAACGTTGCCGGTAGTATCGGTGATCGTCACTATAGTATTGTTAAAGGAAGAATGCACATGGCACACACCCTGCGATTCTATTTTTCTGACCTTTTTCTTTACTCTTTTCTTGACCTTTTTTTCTGCAGCCACTATTTCCTCCTTTTATTTCTTTGCCGCGGCCTTCTTCTTCAGAGCAACCGAGCCTTTCGAAGGTCCTTTCCTCGTTCTTGCATTGGTTCTGGTTCTCTGCCCTCTGACTGGAAGGCCTTTAATGTGTCTTATACCGCGGTAACACTGAATCTCCTTGAGTCTCTTTATATTCTCTGAGACTTCGGCTTTCAGCGCGCCCTCTACTTTGTAATCCTTCTCTATGACTTTTCTTATCTTTTCCACATCATCGTCTTTCAAGTCCTTGACTCTGATGGAAGGGTCAACGCCTGCCTCCTTAAGTATCTTTCCGGACGATGTGACGCCCAGACCGAATATATAGGTCAGAGCAATCTCTATTCTCTTGTTTTTAGGCAAATCAACACCAGCAATACGAGCCAAAATGACCTCCTTTATCCTTGTCTTTGCTTATGTTTCGGGTTCTCGCAAATTATCTTTACGACACCTTTTCTCTTTATGATTTTGCATTTATTGCAAATCTTTTTGACAGATGATCTTACTTTCATTTGTCCTCCGTTATTTGAATCTGTATATTATTCGTCCTTTTGACAGGTCATACGGGGAGAGCTCCACGGTAACTCTGTCGCCCTTGGCGATTTTAATGTAGTTCATCCGCATTTTACCGGAGATATGCCCTATTATCTGGTGCTTGTTGTCAAGTTGCACCTTAAAGCATGCGTCCGGAAGGAGATCTACGACCGTGCCCTCGACGAGTATTCCTTTCTTGGACATTTATTTCAAACCTTTCAAAATCTTTTCAAAGACCTCTTCGGCAGTTCCTGAGCCGTCTATTCTTCTCAGCATCGACAGACTGTCGAAATAACCGACAAGCTCCTCCGTCTCATCCTTGTAAACAGAGAGCCTCTTTTTGATAACGTCTGTGTTGTCATCAGCCCGTTTGACAAGCTTCTGATTGCACTCTGCGCAGTTTTCCTCTTCGTATGAGCCGGGATAGACCTTTTTGCATCTGGAGCATACAAGTCTGCTTGAGAGTCTCTCTATGACCGTCTCATCGCTAAGAGATATCAGAAGCGCGCAGTCAATGGATGATGAAAAGTTTCTCATCGCATCTATAAGCTGCTCTGCCTGAAAAATCCGCCTCGGAAATCCGTCGAATACGACTTTCTTTTTGTAAAGAGCATTCTTCTCTATATAATTCAAAACGTACCCTGTTATCATTTCATCCGGAACAAGAAGCCCGTTGTCGATAAACTCCTTGACTCTTCTTCCGAATTCCGTCTTCCCGGATATCTCTCCCCTGAGAAGGTCTCCTGTTGAGAGATGTATGTACCCGCCGCGCCTGCACAGAAGCTCCGCCTGAGTTCCCTTGCCGG
>JAQVDU010000004.1 GCA_028698175.1 bacterium
TGATCTGTTTAAATTCTTTGGAAAAGACCTTTTGAAAATACGCCAATTTCTAACCTCAAATCAAGGATCCGGATTTGGTAATAAAAAGACAGATATGTTTCTAAGAGACATGGTTGTTCTTGGAGTTTGGAAAAATCCAGTTAATTTTGATAAAATAGATGTCGCAAGCGATATAAACACCATTAAAGTTGCGTTGAGGACAGGTATTCTAACTACTCAGATTCCTCTGCTATCAAGCTTTTTAGATATTTTTTGTTATCAATATAATCTTATAGATTCTGTAAATGCATCGGCGTGGAGAAGAGTCTGGGAAATATGGAGCAAATCAAATCCCAAAACTTGCATTGAAAGTCCATGTCTAATTGATTATTTTGTTTATAGGATAATCGGAAAAGAGTTTTGTAGAGAAACCCTTTGCCTGTTCAGGTGTGAAAGTGGAAATCATGAATTTAAATGGCATTCCGGAAGGAACAAAACATGTCAAGTATGTAAAAAAGAAAAAGCCGTTGTAATAAAAAAAGTTTTACCTTGTACAGACAAAGATGGTAAAATTGCAATAAGTAAAAATGATTTTGTTTCTGGGAAAAACGCTATTTTAAAAGGTATCGAGGAATGTCCTTTTGCTTCTGTATGCGATTCAAAATCCGCAAATTTTAAGAAATTGAATCCGCCTAAGTCGATAAGTATTTTAGGTCAAACAGGCTGGGAAAGCGCAAGAGCAACAAAGGATGAGGGCGGCGGCGGCTTAATGTCTTGAAAAACAAATTTGTTTCTTTAGTAGGGGACGGGGTAACATTTTTATCACGATAAAAATATCACTAGTCACGAATCGTAAATGAGTAGAAAAAAATCGATGATTTTAAGGAGAAGGTGTTATTTCGGTTTGCCGAAGAGGGATCCATGAATCAAAATGACATTCATAAAGTATGTTCGCTCGGGAGCGTAAAGATTCTCTTCGCAGTCATACTGGGAGAGGATGTTACGAACTCCGAATGAGATCCTTCTGCTTGAAGTTCCGAGTGATACGAGAAAATTTACTATGTGCGAAAAATTCCTCTCATTTGCGCACAGTTTATAGGATGATGCGATTCTTAAATCATCCTTCTCATATAAACCTGTGGCTTCGAAAAAAGCTCGTGCAGAATACTCATTTTTCAAGACATTCACGGACGAATAATAGGATAATTTTTTCAATTTTCCTTTGTAGGAGATTGAGACATCGTAGAAAAGGCTCCCAATGTCTTTGTATGTCTCTATATCATCAATATCAGAGTAAACTCTTCCTTTGATGCTCATTGAGTAGAAATCAAACTTTGCATGTCCGAAATATCTTGAACGGCATACCATATTTTCCGTAAATGTTCTTTCCGAAGAGAAGAGCATCTCTTCCATAAGAAGAACTTCTCTGACTGCGTCAACCTTAAATTCGAAACTTACCGGACTCTTTTCTTTGAAGTTTATAGTAAGAAAAGGGAAAAAAGAGCGTGAGTAGAATATTCCGTATCTTATGTTGTCCTTTTCAAGATATGCTCCCATATGCGAATTAAAGGGCTTGTCAAGTCTCTGCCAGTTCGAAACCACTCCCCAATTAAAATTCTCTTCAGGTACCGAGTATGAGAGGGTTGACAGGTTGCTGGCTCCCATTCTTTCAGGAAAAAAAGCTAAGGATCCTTTCAGGGAGAGAAATCCTTTTCCAACAAAGTTATCGAAATTCAAAGCCGGTAAAAAGAGCGTCCCTGAAGTTGAATCGGATGCATGCTGAAGAAGAATGCAGTAAGATATGTTTCCTCCGCTTAACTTAAAAGAATGTCTTTTAAAGTCAATCTCGATAAATCTTCTCTCATATCTGCCTAAGAGTCCGTAGAGCTTTAAAACAGAGAAGCCGTCAAGAAATGAAAAATAAGTTGATATGTCTTTGTTTGTAGTCGCAGTTATTTCGGCAAAAGAGTATTCCGGGTAATAGATCTCTGATGGGAGCGGGATTTCATGATAATCAGGGACCTTCGGCTCCACAGGGTAGTCTGCATTCAAAAACAGAGAAAGTAAAACGGTCAGACAAACAATTGCTTTATGCACTCAACCTCGCTCTTCACAATTCCTTTCTCTGTTATTATGGACGTTATATATTCTGCGGGAGTGACGTCAAAAGCGGGATTATAAACAGATTTGGCTATTGATACGGAGACTCCGCCTATTGAAGTCACCTCTTCATTTTTTCTCAGCTCGATTTCAATATCTTTTCCGGAATTGATTTTTCTGTCAAAGGTTGTTGTTGGGGCTACGACGTAGAAAGGAATTTTATGGTGGTGCGCCAGAAACGCGCTTTCAAAAGTTCCGATTTTGTTGGCTGTGTCACCGTTTAAGGCGATTCTGTCAGCTCCCACAAAAGCTATGTCTATCTTTCTGTTATAAAACAAATGCCCGCGCATGTTGTCCGTTATAAGGGTATACGGGATATTCATCTTCTCAAGTTCATAGACAGTGAGCCGGCCGCCCTGAAGGAGAGGCCTCGTTTCAGGCACATACACGTGGAATTTGATATTGTTTTCAAATGCTTTAAACATTACTCCCAGCGCTGTTCCAATGCCCGGAGTGGCAAGCATGCCTGTATTGCACTGCGTAAGAACGTTCATACCGTCTTTTATCAGAGGCGCTCCGTTCTCAGCCATCTTATCGCAAGTCATCACTTCATACTCAAACAGAGAGACCGCCTCTCTCTCTATCATCTCCTTCATCTCCTCTCCGTTCTCTTTATTAAATGCATCTATCTTTGTTTTAAGCGCTTCAAGTCCGTTGAATATGTTGACGGCAGTCGGACGGGCCGTTTTGAGCTTTTCAACAACTTCAAGGGATTTTTTCCTTATTATCGCGGAGTCATTCTCTTCATAGACAGCAGATGCAACTGCAAATAGTGCAACAACGCCTATTGCAGGAGCGCCTCTCACCTTCAGCTCTCTTATGGCATTGAAATAATCGTCGAGTTTTTTTAGTTTAAGCCACGATTCCTTTGAAGGAAGCTCCCTCTGATTTATAGTGTGAAGGACCCCGTTCTCCCACCTGAAATACGGATTCTGTATCATCTTTATTCCTTTGTTAATAAGTCAGTTTTCTGTAAAGGTCAATCAGTCTCTTTTCCTGAATCTCCCAAGAGAGGACCCCCTGAACCCTCTTGTAGCCGATTTCAGCCATCTTTTCTCTTAAGGAAGGGCTGTCAAGGAGATGCGATATAGCCTCCGCAAATTTCTCAGTGTTGTTGTCGTCAATGTATACTGCCGAATCGCGGGCGGAAAATCTTGCTTCTTTGAGGTTGAATGAAACTATCGGATTCTTTGTCGCCATGAATTCCATCACCTTATTCATTGTTGAATGGTCATTAAGCGGATTGTACGGGTCTGGCGAAGCGGCCACATCCGCAGTGGAAAGGTAATCCATTGCAGGTTCGTCCGGTATCCGTCCGGTAAACCTGATGTAGCGGTTCAAGTCAAGTTCAAGAGCAAGTTTTTTCAGGTATTCGAAATCATCGCCTTTACCTATCAGAATAAAAATCGTATCCTCTCTCTTCAGTTTATGAACAAAGAAATCGATTGCTCTCAAGAGGTAGTCCACTCCGTCCTGAACGCCCATTATTCCGATATAGCACACCATGTGCCTGAAACCCTCCTTCAAATGGTCCTTCTTCTGGGTGAAGTGAAATTTTCTTAGATCCGGTCCGTTTCTGACTATGAAGACGTTCTTTTTGTCGCCTCTCTTCTGCGCTATCTCCTTGTATGTCTTGTTTGTAGCAATAACTGCATCGGCTGATTTGTAAGTAAGGTACTCGAATATCAGCTGTAATTTGTAGAATGAATTCTTTCTCTCATCTCTGAACCTTGAAAGGTAAGACTCGGGAGTGAGGTCATGCTGGTCGAAGATTATTTTTTTTCCGACAATTCTGTAAAATGAGAGAATGGGAAAGAATATGTCAGGCGGATTAGCCACGTGGATTATGTCAAAGTTTCTCTTTGCCAGAACTTTTAATGAGAGAAAAAAAGTAAAAACAATCGCAAGCGAATATTCGATCAGATAATCGATCTTTGATTTGGAATCCACTGCAAGAGGGTATCTATATACGTCAATGTTTTCAATTACTTCAAAAGAGAGGTTATCTCTCTCTCTTCCCTTCGGACAAATAACTGAGACGTTGTATCCCGCCTGCTTCATCGTGACAGCCTCCCTGTAAACCCTTCTGTCGAATGGAAATGACAGGTTTTCAACAATAAAGAGAATGTCTTTACCCATTTACCGCCCCAATGAGCTTTCCGAGGGCGCGAAGCATTGTCCCCTGTCCCCAGTGCATCATGTCCGTTCTGTTCTCTCCTCTTTTGTATTTTCTGAAATAAAAATATCCGCAGGAATCCTGCATCTTGTCAATTGTCCAGAGAGCTACTTTTACAGCCTTTTCTATGTCATTGAAATTTAAGAGAGTCTCAATCGACTGAGAAGCGCACTGAATGTCAACCGGATAGGTTTTATCGAAATAGTACTTTGGAATGTCATTGTCAAAGAAATTCTTTCTGTAATAATCAAAGCCTTTTTTAATGTTTTCGTCAAAGTCAGTGTCTCCGCTTGCTTCCCTGTATCTTTTGAAAGAGTCAAGAACATACCCTGTGTGGAAATTGTCTATCCAGTGCATATCCTTTCTCTGTCCGTACCACCATCCACCGCTCTTAAGCTGATGCTTGGCTGTATAAGCCATAGAAAGCTTGTCTACCTGCTCAGTGTTGACTCCGGCTATCCTCTTTGCCTGAGAAAGGAATGAAGCGCCGATTACATTTGCATTGTGAACGTTCTTCTTCTGGTAAGGAATGTAGCTTATGCAGAAAGTGTGGTCGCTGTCATAAAGTGGCAGGTCCTCAATTATGAACTTTGCAGTCTTTGAAATTGCGTCAAGGTACTTTTGTTTGCCGGTCGCTTCATAAAACTCGACAAGTATCATCCCAATGAGACCGGTCCACACAACCGTGGGCATTCCCTTGGGGAGGTAGAAGACCCTCGAAACATAGTCAAAATGGTTGCCCCATGAATAATTCTTGAAGAAAGGAGAGCGGTTTTCTATAACCCAATCCATTAGCCTCTCAGCCTCCTCAAGAACCGATGCCTCTCTGCTCTTCCTGTATGAGGCGAGAAGCCCTGAGGCGGAGAATGCGACTCCCTTCGTCGAACGGCTCTTCCCTATTCCCAGAACCGGTCTTGCATTGAATGGAAGCCTGCGAACACTCTGCTGAAGCGCTATCTGCATGTATTTGTTGTTGAAAGTTAAAACCCTTAGGTATGAGTTCAGTCCGTCAAACGGATCATAACCGCGGTAATCATTCCTCTGTAAGTGTTCGTGAAGCTTCATAAAGGAAGCTGTGATTTTTTCAGAGCTCAATTTTGACTCCCCTGTCTGCCGATTCTATCGCCTTGAACGTCACCATTGAAACAAGGGAAAGGTATTCCATCGAGAAGGGGTTCCTCTCTTTGCCTTTAATTATCTCAACAAGGGAGTTCATCTCCTGTTTGTGGCCCTTTCCCGTATCTGTGAGAACAGCTCTTGAAGAAGATCCGTTTTTGTAAAACGTAAGCGATTTGAAATTGTTCAGAACAGCCGATTGCATTGAGGATGATGCTTCAATAAACTCCTTCGGCAGGGATTTGTCGCCGAATGTAAAATAGAGTATGTCAGCCACAGACCCGTCCTCGAACTCTATCATTATATTCATATTGTCCTTTGTTTTCATGTCAGACCTTGAACTGCCTGTGTATATGCCTGTAACAGCTATGGGTCTCTTTGCGATAACATAGAGAGCGGTATCCACAAAGTGGCCTGCCTCGCCGACAACCCTGTTTCCCTCTTCAATGTCATTATACCAGTTTGTCTTCTCCATATAGCCGGCATTAATTCTGTAATAAAGATGCTTCGGCTGGCTTACATTGCCAAAAAATTTTTTCATTTTATTCACAGCCGGAGAGAATCTTCTGTTATATCCGACAAAAATATCGCCCTTTGAATTTTTCCGCGCCTCCTCAATCTCTTTCAGCTCTGCTTCGTTGAGTGCGAGAGGCTTTTCGCAGTACACGAATTTGTCTGCCTTAAGACCTTTGATAATGTTTGAAGCGTGGGAAGAGTGTCTTGTGAGAACCATCAGAAGATTGACATCTTTATCAGAGATGACTTCATCCGAGTTTGTCGCTATTCTTGAAAAGCTGAATTTTCTTCTGCTATCCTCTGCGGAGAGTCCGGTTGCAGTGGAGAGGGAGACAAACTCGACTTCTGATTTGTTTTTCAGTTCAGGAAAAAGCATTGTCTTTGCGAAATTGCCGCTTCCTATGACGCCTATCTTCACAGTTGAACTCGCTGACGGTTTTTTAAAATCAAACGAACGTTTCAATTCAGCCGAAGGATTGTATGAGAAAACTACGGACAAATACTTTGATTTTGCATCTGCTATGGAGTTGTAAAAATCAGCCGCCTTTGAAAAATCCATCGTCTCCGATATGATATAGTCAACATCGATTTTTTTATCTTCAAGAAGGTCTATGAAGGTCTTCATGTTTCTCTGCTCAGTGAACCTCACGTATGAAATCGGATAATCTATAGAATGCTCCTCATAGAGAGGATCGTACCTGCCGGGCCCGTATGAGCGCGACATGAATATGTTGAGCTCCTTGTCATAGTACGGCTGCCAGGGAATGTCCATTGTGGTTATTCCAATGTCGACAAGGCGGCCTCTGTCGCGGAGCATCTTCGGGGCGCTCTCTATGGGGGAGTTTGATTTTGTTCCAGATGCAAGAAATACGGCGTCAAGCCCGAATCCGTCTGTTAAAGCCATAGCAATTTCCGTGAGATTGTCTCTTCCGGGAACGGCTCCTGCATTCGCGCCGTGTTTCAGGGAGAGATTTACCCTCTCTTCGTCAATGTCGATTGCCATTACCCTTAACCCGCTTGCCCTCGCGATTGAAAGCATCAGTTGTCCTATTAGTCCCATTCCGATTATACCAATTGTCTCTCCGAACTGGAGGTTTGCCTGACGCAGCCCCTGTATTGCAATGGCAGCAACTGTCGCCATAGATGCATGTTTCATATCGACTTTGTCGGAGAGTTTTACGCAGAGGTTCTCCGGAACGTAATTGAATTCGGCGTGTGTGGCGTAATTTCCTCCACCTGCGGCAACCCTGTCTCCAATTTTGAGGTGCGACACGTTTGCTCCGGTCTCCACTACAACTCCTGACATCGCATATCCTAGAGGAGTCATCGAGTCGAGTTTGTTCATTACCTTTCTGTATGCCGCTTCAAGACCAAGCTGTTTTACTGTGTCGAGAACCTGCTTCACCTGCTCCGGCTTTGCCTTTGCCTTTTCAAGAAGATTCATTTTTCCGTTTTCGACCTTCATTGATTCAGTGCCCATCGAGACAAGGGAGTATGACGTTTTTATCACTACTCCGTCCTTTCTGCATGAAGGCACAGGCACTTCCGCAAGCTCGATTTTACCTGATTTGAGATTCTGAGATATTGATAGCATATTGCTCCTTCTTTTAATAAACATTTTATTTTAACATTATTACATAAAATATCAAGAGGCGAAGGATTTTTCGGTTTCTCTTGACATCATGCCATGCAGTATATATGATTGTGTCAAAACAGGAGGTTTTATGAAAAGAATGTTTGTATTGGTATTTCTCCTAATTTTTATCGTCTCATGCAACCTCGGTCCGTCTGCAGAGTATGGTCCCGACGACACAGTGACAATAAGCGGGACGTGCATTGATGCGGATTCAACTCCATACGACGATATGGAAATCGGACTTTGGATAGCTTCTCCCGAATCATGGCTGACTGATTTTTTCGGACTTACACCGTCGACTTATACTGTAACCGACAGCACCGGTTATTATGAGTTCCTGAGAAAGGGAAGGGATTTCACGGCTGACAACGGAGCTACTTACAAAGTGGCGGTCATGAACTACAATACGAATCTGCCCTTTGAACCTCACACAAGGATTGATTTCTACCCCATTCACGTGGAGAATGATGTGCCTGACCTTAAACTATGGAATGCAGAATGCGATTTTTCTCTTACTAACGACATGGTTGATTTCACATTTGAGGGATTGAGCAAAATCGGAGAGACGGAGATTGATTCATACAGGTTTGAAGTAAAGGCGAAGATCGACGGCATAGGGTACAATCTATGGCAGAAAAAAATTGACGAAAATGACATCATATCTCTGCCCAGATACCTTTTCGGCGGCAACCAGTATTTGGGATGGAGAATTGTAGCAGAGAAAAAGGCTCCCTCTGACGCTGATTTCGGATACGTTTACATGTCCGAAACAGACACAACGGCCATATCATTGACTGATTATACGATAATCTCGCTTGGAAAGAACAGCTACAGAGAGGCGACTCCCGAAACCATAAAGACGCTGACCGACGGCGGATTCGGTCCGTATCCGTCATACTCTCTCTCGATAGGTTCAACTGACGTATCGTGGCTTGTACTCGACCTCGGGCAGGTTTATGATTCGATCTATGCTGTGGCTGTTTACGGAATAGGACACTCCGGAGACACAGGGAAGTACTATCTTATTTTTGACGATGACACTACAGACGGATGGGGAGAAAAGATAGATTCAGTATCAATGAATGAAAGCTACTTTTATTTTGAAAACATAAACAAGAGTGCAAGATACGTGAGAATCGAGCTGAGCAAAATGTCAGGCATGGGCATAGGATACTGCAGAGAAATAAGCGTTTTCAGGAAAAACTGAAATCAAAGGAGGCAGAATGAACAGTGTGAAGTTTAATGTCGATTATCCAAAGGAATTGTCGCGCGGAACATTGCTTCTTAAGACATTTTTCGGATGGCTCTACATCATGATTCCCCACGGAATAGTTCTGGGAGTGCTGTCGTTGATAGCAAGCGTTATGTCGTTTTTTGCCTGGTGGGCAGTTCTCTTTACCGGAAAGTACCCCAGAGGGATGTTTGATTTCATAGTCAACACGTCAAGGTGGGGCATGAGAGTTTCGGCTTACCTCGGCCTTATGACAGACGTCAATCCTCCATACACAATGGATAATATTGAATCTCCAGTGAAGCTTGAAATAGTGTATCCCGAGAGTCTGTCGCGCGGAACACTGCTTCTAAGAACATTCTTCGGATGGCTCTATGTGGGAGTGCCGCACGGAATAATCTTAAGCGCGCTCGGAGCTCTTGCAGAGGCTATAATATTCATTTGCTGGTTTATAATTCTCTTTACGGGAAAGTTTCCGGAAGGAATGTTCAAACTTTTGGTTGGCTATTTCAGATGGTCTTTCAGAGTAGGCGCATACTCCGGCTTCATGACAGACGAGTATCCTCCGTTCAGTTTTGACTGAATGAAACTTGATTTTTAGTATAAAAGGGCGCGTCAGCGCCCTTTTTAAATGCGAAGAAGCTTGATAACGGCTATCGAAGTTTCTCCTTTGACTGTCAGAAAATAAATCCCCGGAGTTATAGAGCGCACTTCTATTTTTCCCTCACCGACTTTGAGCATGACCGAGGAAGAGAAAATTATCCTTCCGGATACATCTGCCAGAAAAACATCCGAATAACCCTCCATGACACATCCGACAGTGAAATATATTACATTATTCTTGAAAGATCCCCCGGTTTTATTGGGGTTGATTTTGGATTCAGTCTTTCCCTGTGTGCCTGACAGTTTCAGCGTATCATTGTGGAGTTCGATAAAATTGTAAACGTAATTTCCTGTGCCGCCCGTATCAGCAAACTCCGTAATTATCATGCCTGCGCCGGAACCTCCGTTTGTGAAAGTCCCGGGAGAGGAGATGCTTGTCTGAATGAGAGTGAATGTGAAGACGTTTGAAGAATCTCTGCGCATACATTTGTCATTGTTGTTTGCGCGGGGCATGGTGGTGTCCTGCAGAACTCCCGAACTGTCGTAAAGCGAATAGGTCTCCCTGCCGTTGTTCAGAGGAATCAGCGGAGATACAGAATCAAGAAATATAACATTTGAATCTAATGTAACACCCCAGAATGCTTCAAATTCCTCCCTTGTAACGTCTCCTCTGCAAATGATGAGATACCCGCCGGAAGGAACAGTTATATCACCGAACGTATATGTGACAGAAGAACTGTCCTGCACAAGCTTCCAACCGGTTAAATTGATATCTGATGACAATATGTTTAGAAAGATTAAAAAGATAAAAGCGGAAAAGGCCAATCTCTTCATGCTTCCTCCTTTTTTGATATTTTATACCCTAGAGGCGAAAAATCAAGGCGCCCCTTTACTTTTTTAAAGAGTTTAATATGATTGATGTATGAAAATTCTTGACAGAATGATAATTAAAGAGTTTATACCTAATTTCCTTTCATCCCTTGTCATTCTTGTTTTCGTACTAATCCTAAACAGAATTTTCGAGCTTATAAACATGATAGTGGCGAAGCACGTTGAGGTGCTGATAGTTTTAAAGCTCTTTTTATACAACCTTCCCTTCATCGTTTTTCTTACGATTCCAATGGCTGTTCTAGTTGCTGCAATAATCACATTTGGCCGCCTATCATCCGATTTTGAAATTGCCGCAATGCGTTCGGCAGGCATTAACATTGTGAGGAATATATTTGTTTTATTCTCATTCTCCGCGATTCTGTTCGGTCTCGCATTCTTTTTCGCCGATTTTGTGGTGCCGCAGTCAAACCACAAAGTCAAGACGATTCTTTCGCAGATTGTAAAGATGAGGCCTGCAGTGTCTGTCGAGGAGAAGGTTATGAAATGGTCATATGACAATAAAACAAGATTCTATTTTGATGAAATAAATGACGACAACACCTTTTCAGGATGCAGGGTATTTCAGAAAAATACGTCAATCTCATGCAATGACGGAGTGATAGTGTCCGGAGAGAATGAGCATGAGGTATTTGTAAAGATGAAAGACGGAATAATGCTCGAAAATGAAGCAAAAAACGGTTTTAAAACAACCGAGTTCGGCGAACTTACGCTTAAACTGAAGATGTCCGAAGAGATTGAAGAGATGAACCGGAATGACAGGGGCGACAGAGAGATGAACGTGGCTATGCTTCTCTCGAACATAAAAGCCATTGAAGAGTCATACAAAGATAAAAATGCAAAAGACCAGCAGGAGAGAAAGAAGCGGGCCGTCTACAGGAACCTGACTGAAATCCACAAGAAATTCTCCATTTCATTCGGAGTATTTGCATTTGTTCTTTTAGGGTCTATAATCGGCGTCTCACTGAAAAAATCATCCCTCGCGCTCGGATTCACTATTTCAACGGTTCTGTTTGTTATCTATTACATGATGCTTGTGCTTGGTGAACAGTTGTCCGATAAGGGCTCTGCCAATCCGGCGCTTTCCATTTGGTTTCCCAATTACCTGACGATTCTGCTGTGCATCTTTCTGATTTACAGGCTGTTGAACAGAGTTGAGCCGGTGAGTTTCGGTTTTTTAAAGGGTTTGGAAAAGAAAAAATGAAAATTCTCGACAGGCATCTGATAAAAAACTTCCTCTTCTTTCTTTTTGCAGGTACGTTGCTTTTTATCTTTATTTTTCTCATAGTCGATATGTCGGATAATCTCACCTCATACATAGAAGGTGGGAGAAGCGCAAAAGAGATATTCTTCATTTACCTTTATCAGATTCCTTCCCTTATAATCCTCTTGTTTCCTATCGGAGGCCTTGTGGCTCTTTTCTTCACAGTCGGGCTTATGGTCAAAAACAATGAGCTTACCGCAGTTAAGGCCGCCGGCATTTCAATGTACAGGTTCATGATTCCGATATTCCTTCTTGTTTTGGCGCTTTCGACCATTCTTTTCCCATTCAATGAAACCGCTGTTGTCAAATCAAACAAAAGATACAGGGAGATAAAGGAGCACGAGATATTTGCCCTTGTCAATGCGAGGGATTTTATTGTTTTTCAAGACAAACAGACATTGTTCAAGGGAGAATTTTTCTCGATGAAGACAAAGAAGCTCACCAAACCGGAGCTTTACTTCTTCGGGAAAGACGGAAAAATCAAAAGGCAGATACGCGCAGAGAGCGGTTTTTTTAATGATGGAATCTGGTATTTTGAAAACGCAAGCGATATTATATTATCCGAAGGGCAAGAGAAGATTGACGAGAGCAAAACAATGGACCTGACAGGAATATTGAAAATCAATCCGGCGGAGATCCTTGTTGACAGAGAAAATACGGACATTTATCCGATAAAGAGCATTCTAAATACAATCGAGTCAATCAAAAAGAGCGGTTATGAATACAGAAAGCACTCGACTGAAATTGCATACAGATTCTACTATCTGCTTATCAACCTTATCATAATACTTATAGGGTCAAGCTTCGTAATCAATATAAAAAATACGGGAATAGCATTCGGGCTATCTCTCTCTATACTGATAAGCTTTATTTATTGGGGTTTTTTGCAGGGTTTCAGGTCTGCCGCAGAGAGCGGCAGTGGCAGCGCATTCCTGCTTCTTCTTATACCCAACATCCTTTTCATGGCATTGGGTTCGGTGTTATTCATATACGCAAGAAAATAACAATCATTTTGTTACGAATATATATTGAAAAAACCATGATTTAGTTTATTATGTATACTATGGGGGCGAAATTGGTCTCGACAGGGAGAGCAGTTGTGCAGGGGAAGCATGCCGAGATTGCTGGGGTCTCGTTAAACACCGGCAAAAAAACAAACGGCGAAAATCTCGCAATCGCTGCTTAATGCAGCAGGGTTTGTCGACTCCTGTCAGGGGTATCGGTAAAACCCTCATTATCCTGACTGCTTGCGTGCTCTGCCGCGAAGCGCGCATTAAGATAAGCGGCAAAACTCTCTTCTAGTTGCACCGCGCGCGAGGAGAGTCAAAAGGCGGTGCTAAGCATGTAGAAGGACTGCTCCACTCTCTTTGGACGCGGGTTCAACTCCCGCCGCCTCCACCACTGCTTTAGGGACGGTGGTTGAAATAGTTGAAGTGACAAAATCGCATATCTAAGTATTTTTAATTTAATACTTAGATATGATTTATGAAGGAATTTGGATATGAAATTCTTTACAAAATTCAAATAAAAAAAAGTGAGTGTTTTAGAATAAGCAAAATTCTGAAAACATCATCAATAGGTATATTTTGAATTGTTATTACACTGAATTTCAACTATTTCAACCACCGTCCCTAAGATAAGTATTGACAGAAACGGGGATTTTTGAGAGAATAAGCGATATTTTTTTTACAGGAGGTTTGATGACTTTAATCATTGAAAAAGAGACGCACGCAAGAAATATTCACAAATTTGTCATTAAATCTCCCCTTATAGCCCGTCATGCAAAGCCGGGTCAGTTTGTAGTCATAAGGGCTTTTGAAAAGAGCGAGAGGATACCGATTACTATATGCGACAAGGATGCAAAGAACGGAACCATAACATTGTATATTCAGGAGGTGGGCGCCTCTACCGCAAGAATAGCCGGTTTGAAAGAGGGTGAAAATTTTCTAGATATAGCAGGACCCCTGGGAAGACCTGCTCATATAACCAAGGTGGGTAAGGTTATAACAATCGGCGGAGGCGTGGGAAGCGCGATCACGTATCCTGAAACAAAAGCCTACAAAGAGTCAGGTAATTACGTGATTTCAATAATGGGTTTTCGCAGCAAAGACCATGTGATACTTGAAGATGAGATGAAGGTTGTTTCGGATGAGGCATACATAACTACTGATGACGGATCCTACAAAGAAAAAGGATTTGTGACGGATAAGCTGCGCGAAATAATTAAGAGGGGGGACAAAATAGACGAAGTTCTCGTTATAGGCCCCGCAATAATGATGAAGGTTGTTTCGGATATTACGAAGGAGCACAAAATAAAGACAATTGCCTCTTTAAACTCTATCATGGTTGACGGAACCGGTATGTGCGGAGCTTGCCGCGTGGAAGTGGGAGGCAAGACCAAATTCGCGTGCGTAGACGGGCCTGAGTTTGACGCCCATCAGGTGGATTTTGACCTGCTTCTCAAGAGGATTGCCATGTATGCAGACGAAGAGAAAGAGTCCTATGAAAAAATAACAGGAAAGGATAAAGATGGCAAAGAATAAAATCCGCATTGAAATGCCTAAGCAGAGCGCAGAGAGTCGCAGTAAAAATTTTGAAGAGGTTGCACTGGGATACACAGAAGAGATGGCTCTTCTTGAAGCTGAGAGATGCCTTGAATGCAAAGATCCCGTGTGTATTGAAGGCTGTCCAGTTAATGTTCAGATTCCAAGCTTCATAAAATACATAAAAGAAAAAAAATATGCTGAGGCGGCAGCCAAAATCAAAGAGACTAATTCTCTGCCATCCGTCTGCGGGAGGGTCTGCCCTCAGGAGGAGCAGTGCGAAGCTAAATGTATACTCTCTAAAGCCGGAAAGCCGGTGGCTATTGGGCGTTTGGAGAGATTTGCAGGAGATTTCGCCCTTGATGAAAAGACTAGAACCTGCGCAGTAAAATTTAAGGCGGGAAAGAACAGCGTAGCAGTGGTCGGCTCCGGACCGGGAGGCCTTACATGTGCGGCAGACCTTGCTATAAAGGGTTATGACGTTACTATTTATGAGGCGCTTCATGAGGCGGGAGGAGTGCTTGTTTACGGAATTCCTGAGTTTCGACTTCCCAAGTCAATAGTCAAGGCGGAAGTCGAGTATTTAAAGAGCATAGGCGTCAAGTTTCAGATGAATGTTGTCATTGGAAAAACCATGTCCCTGCACGACCTCTTTGATGAAGGATTCAAAGCAGTTTATCTGGGTCTTGGAGCCGGACTGCCTAAGTTTATGAATCTGCCCGGAGAGAATCTCTTATCTATTTATTCTGCAAACGAATATCTGACGCGTACAAATCTTATGAAGGCATACAAATTCCCGGAGTATGACACTCCCATAAAAAAGGGGAACAAAGTCGCTGTAATAGGCGGCGGAAACGTGGCGATGGATGCAGTGAGGAGCGCTCTTAGGTACGGAGCAAATCAGGCGATGATAATTTACAGAAGGTCAAAGGAAGAACTTCCCGCAAGAAAAGAGGAGATTGAGAATGCAGAGGAGGAGGGAGTGAAGTTTCATTTTCTCGTCAATCCTCTTGAATTCATCGGAGATGACGACGGTTTTGTGAAGCACATCAAACTTCAAAAAATGGAGCTTGGTGAGCCTGATTCTTCAGGGAGAAGGAAACCCGTTCCAATAAAGGGAAGCGAGTTTCTCTTCGACGTTGACGTGGTTGTGGTTGCAATAGGGCAGACGGCAAACCCTGTTCTTCTTGAGGTCACTCCTGAAATCAAAACAAACAAGTGGGGCAACATAGAGATTTTTAACGAGTATGGCCAGACTTCAATGAAAGGAGTCTTTGCCGGAGGAGACATAGTGACCGGAGAGGCGACTGTAATACAGGCAATGGGAGCGGGAAAGAAGTCGGCTGAAGGAATAGACCTTTTTATAAAATCACTGTGATAAAATTTGCTTATAAAAAAGGGCGGCATTGCCGCCCTTTTTTATTTGTCTGAGAAATTGCTTATACGTGTCCCTGATCGATCATCGAATCTGCAACTTTTAAGAATCCGGCAATGTTTGCTCCATTGACGTAGTTTCCGGGGGTTCCGAATTTCTCTGCCGCATTGACGCATGCAGAATGTATGTTGATCATTATATTGTGCAGTTTCTGGTCAACCTCTTCGCTTGTCCAGCTGTAGCGCATTGAGTTCTGTGACATCTCAAGACCGCTTGTTGCTACTCCGCCTGCGTTTGACGCCTTTCCGGGAGAGAATAACACTTTTGCGTCTGTGAATGCGCTTATCGCCTCGGGTGTCGATGACATGTTTGAGCCCTCGACTATGCAGATGCAGCCGTTCTTGAGAAGAGCCTTTGCCTCGTCTCCGTTAAGCTCGTTCTGCGTTGCGCATGGAAGGGCAATGTCCACTTTCTCTTCCCAAGGTCTCTTGCCTTCTACAAATTTAACCTTGAATTTGTCTGCATAATCCTTCACCTTGTCGCGTCCCGACGCTCTCATCTCAAGCATGTACTCTATCTTTTCGCCCTTCACTCCTGCCTCGTCATAAATGTATCCGTCGGGTCCTGATATTGTGACAACCTTTGCTCCGAGCTGGTTTGCCTTAATTGCAGCGCCCCATGCGACGTTTCCGAATCCGCTTATCGCGACCTTCTTCCCTTCAAGGGACTGTTTCTTCGTCTTGAGCATCTCATCTGCGAAATAGACCACTCCGAAACCCGTTGCCTCAGGACGTATCAGTGATCCGCCCCAGTTACGGCCCTTTCCCGTAAGAACGCCTGTGAACTCATTCTTTAATCTTTTGTACTGGCCGAACATGTATCCTATCTCTCTTCCGCCGACTCCTATGTCTCCGGCAGGAACGTCAGTGTCTGGTCCTATGTGCCTGAAAAGCTCAGTCATGAATGACTGGCAAAAGCGCATTACCTCACCGTCTGATTTGCCTCTGGGGTCAAAGTCGCTGCCGCCCTTTCCTCCGCCCATCGGAAGCCCTGTGAGCGAGTTCTTGAAAATCTGCTCAAAGCCCAAGAACTTGAGTATTGAAAGGTTGACTGACTGGTGGAATCTGATTCCTCCCTTGTAGGGTCCGATTGCAGAGTTAAACTCAACCCTGTAACCCCTATTCACCTGGAATTCTCCCTTATCGTCTGTCCATGGCACGCGGAATATTATTGTTCTTTCCGGTTCGACGATTCTCTCAAGAATGCTGTACTTTTTATACTTCGGTTCCTTGTCCATCACCACAGAGAGTGACTCCAAAACCTCTGTCGCTGCCTGCAAAAACTCCTTTTCCCAAGGATATTTCTGTTTCAGCTCATCAATGACCTTACTTACGTAAGAGTTCATGCATGACCTCCTATATCGGTTTTACTGACTATGTAAATTACTTTAAGCAACCTAAAATGCCAAAAGTTTTTGAGAATATATTATATCATTTAATATTTAAGTCAAGAGGGGGAGGGGTTGACAAAGAACAAAAACATGTTATATTATACCAAAAAGGTAAAACATATGAAAATTACAAAAAAAGTCGGGTGCGCAGTTTCAATACTTACCGTAATAGGAAAGAGAAACGATGAAATTGTGCCTGTAAAGACAATCGCACTTGAATCATCTTTTTCCGAGCCGTTCACAAGAAAAGTCATACATGAACTTGAAATGCTCGGTTATGTGAAGAGTGTCATGGGCCCCAAGGGCGGTTATGTGATGGCAAAAGATCCGTCGCAAATCAATTTGGACATTCTTTTAATGGACCTTGAGGAGAAGAAAGAGATGGTTGAATGCGTTTATAACAAATCCTGCACAATGCACAAGGGGTGTATGATAAATTTAACGATGCACAGGCTCAACAAAGACGTGAGAGATGTTTTCAGAAAATATTCCATAGAGGATTTCATAAAAGGAGTTGAAAATGGAAAAGACAATTTACCTGGATAACAATGCCACGACGAGGGTGGATGACACCGTTGCAGGTGAGATGCTCAAGTATTTTACTGAAGAGTACGGAAACCCATCGTCACTCTATTCAATCGGAGCCAAAGCAAGAACCGTTGTTGAGGATGCTAGAAAGAGAGTGGCTGTTTTACTGAACTGCGAACCGAGGGATGTTTTTTTTACTGGGTCAGGCACAGAATCTGACAACCTAGCCATAAAGGGAGTCGCAAGAAGGTATAAAAACAAGGGAACCCACATCATCACGACTGCGATTGAGCACCATGCTGTTTTGAAATCCGTCGAACAGCTCTCTAAGGAGGGCTTCACTTATGACATAGCGAGGGTGGGAGAAGACGGAATTGTCGACATTGAACATCTCAAGTCACTTATCAAGCCCGATACGATACTTATTTCCGTGATGTATGCGAACAATGAAACAGGAGCAATACAACCGATTGAAGAGATAGGAAAGATTGCAAAAGAGAGGGGAATTTACTTTCACACTGACGCCGTGCAGGGAGCCGGCAAACTCTCTTTAAACGTTAAGGAGCTTAATGTTGACCTGCTCTCCCTCTCCGGCCACAAGTTTCATGCTCCGAAGGGAGTGGGTATACTCTACAAGAGGACAGGAATAAACCCGACGCCCCTTCTAAGCGGAGGACATCAGGAGCTTGCGGTGAGGCCTTCAACAGAGAACGTGCCTTATATAGCGGGTATTGCCAGCGCCCTGGAAATAGCTTACAGGGACATTGAAGTTCACAGAGAAAAGCAGTCCGCTCTTAAAAAACGGCTCAAAGCGGGGCTTTTGAAAAATATTGATAAAGTGGTTGTTAATACTCCCGAAAAGAGCGTCTTCAACACCCTCAATGTGTCATTTGTCGGAATAGAGGGAGAATCAATACTCTTTACGCTTGACTCTTTCGGGATAGCAGTCTCAACAGGCTCTGCATGCACGTCCGGGAGTCTGGAACCGAGCCACGTGATAATGGCAATGGGACGCGACCACACAACCTGCCACGGCTCTGTCAGATTCTCTCTTAGCAAATACACGACAGAGGAGGAGATCGATTACACTATAGAGAGGGTAAGAGAGACCGTTGAAAAGATAAGAAAAATTTCACCATACAAATAGGAGAGATTATGTACAGCCAAACAGTAATGGACCATTTCAGGAATCCTCACAATGTCGGAAAGATGGAGAACCCTTCCGGAGTGGGAAAAGTCGGAAATCCGCAGTGCGGAGACGAGATGGTGATATACATCAAAGTCGAGAACAATGTAATAGTCGACGTCACGTTTGAAACGTTCGGATGCGTTGCGGCTATTGCTTCTTCATCAATGACGACAGACATGATAAAGGGAAAGACAATTGAAGAGGCATTGGGTCTTTCCAACAAGGACGTGGCTGACAAGCTGGGAGGGCTTCCGCCGGTGAAGATGCACTGCTCAGTTTTGGCTGAAGAGGGGATAAAGGCGGCAATAGAGGATTACAGAAAGAGAGAGGAAGAGAAAAATAATGAGCAAAAAATTTGACAATCTCGAAAAGACCATAAAAAAACTCAGAAAAGAGTGTCCGTGGGACAGAAAACAGACGCATAAAACGCTTCGAAAATATGCCATTGAAGAGGCACATGAGCTTGCGGATGCAATCGACAAGAGAAATGACAAAAAAATCATGGATGAACTTGGCGACGTTCTTCTTCAGGTTATGCTCCATTCGGCTATTGCTGAGGAGAAAAAAAAGTTCACGATTCAAGATGTCATGGATAATCTTGATGAGAAGATGAAGAGGCGCCACCCGCACGTCTTCTCCGACGCAAAGGCAAAGACGGACAAGGATGTGCTTAAAAGATGGGTGGAGATAAAGAAAAACGAGAAAAACCACAATTCAGTGATGGATGAGATTCCGACATATCTTCCGGCATTGATACTCTCCTCAAAAATTCAAAGACGAGCATCCACGAAGAGGTTTGAGTGGGATGACGTCAGAGGCGTTTATGACAAGATTGAAGAAGAGGTCTTGGAAATAAAAGAAGCAAAGAGTAAGCAAGAGTTGGAGGATGAAATAGGAGATTTGCTATTTACAGTCTCTCATTTGGCTAACAGGCTTGGAGTTGACGGGGAGATGGCATTGAAGAAGGCAACTCTGAAATTCGCAAAGAGGTTCAAGAAGATGGAGAAGCTTATTGAAAGAGACAAAAAGAAGCTTGAAAGTATGAATCTAAATGAGATGGACAAATACTGGAATAGGGCGAAGAAATGATAAATGCCATAAATGCCAAGCACCGTCCCCTGTATAAATAACGGAAGAGTATGAAGATAGGGTATCCGTGCAAGAATACAAGTGTGGGGTGCTCCTCGTCAAAGAGGTTCAATTTAAAATCCTATACAAAGGCAAAGACAAAGGAGACTGTTAGGGCAAACCTCGAATGCCTTGAAAATGTAATAGATTACAATATAAAAAATAACATAATGTTCTTCAGAATATCCTCGGACATTGTGCCATTCGCTTCGCACCCTGTTATGGATTTTAAGTGGCAGAGAATCTTCAGGAATGAGTTTGAGAGAATAGGCGGAATCATCATGAAGGCAAAGATGAGGATATCGACCCATCCAGACCAGTTTGTTCTTATAAATGCGCTTGACGGCAATATAGTTGAAAGGAGCATAAAGGAGCTTTTGTACCACGGAGAGATGTTTGACCTCTTCGGATTTGAAACAAACGCAAAGATTCAGATTCACGTGGGTGGAGCTTACAAAGACAAGGAAGAGGCGAAAAAAAGATTCATAAGGAATTTCCGGCTTCTTCCAAAGTTTGTCAGAAGGCGCCTTGCGGTTGAGAATGACGACAGACTGTTCACCATTGACGACATTCTTGAAATATGCGAAAAAACAGAGGCGAAGCCGCTTCTCGACAATTTTCACGATGCATTGAATCCTTCAAAGCAGTCCTTTGAAATCCTTCTGAAAAGAGCATCAGAGTACTGGAATGAGAAGAGGGACGGGATAATAATGACCGACTACTCTTCTCAGGAGAGGGGAAAGAGAAGAGGAAGCCATGCTGAAACTATTGACATAAATGATTTTAAGCATTATATAGATAGAACAAAGAAAATTGATTTTGACATCATGCTTGAGATAAAGGATAAGGAGAAGAGCGCGCTGAAGGCGCTCAAATATTTAAAAGAAGCGAAGAGGATTTAATGGAAGTATTCATAAACACTTTCGGAGCCGTCTTCACTCTCTTCTTCATTGGAATAATCGGCTGGTGGGTTGTATCAAGAAGGATGATGGACAGCTCCGTATTCTCTGTGCTCTCCATTCTCTCCCTTGAAGTCGCCCTTCCCGCTATGATTTTCTCCGATGTAATCAGAAAATTCGATATAGCAGCTTACCCGAATTGGTGGGCTCTCCCTCTCTGGTGGGTCGGTTTCTCTCTATTTCTCTTTTTAATGACAATGACATTCTCACTCTTCTCTTCAAAAGAGAGTTTGTCTGAATTCAGGATAACTCTATTCTTTCAAAACGGTATCTTTTTCCCTCTCGCGATTTTTGCCACCATACCAGCGTACTCGCATCTTGTAATAGATGTTTTCTTCTTCACAATGTTCTATGCGGCTCTTCTCTTCAATACATACCACCTTTTCTTTCCCAAAGCGAAGAGGACCTTTGACATTAAGAAGATCTTTCATCCTGTTCTTATTTCAGTTCTTCTTGCTGTAATCATAGTGCTCTTTAAAGGAGCCAAACTTGTGCCTAGGCCGGTTATTACGGCTCTCACAATGGTGGGTTCAATGTCAATCCCTCTTCTTATGCTCATTCTCGGAGGCAACATTTACGTTGATTTCAAGAAGAAGGAGAAGGTTAACGCCATAGAAACAGTAAAGTTCGTCATCATAAAGAATTTTATCTTTCCAGCCATCACATTGATCCTTATATATTTTGTGCGTCCTCCCGAGAATGTCTCTCTCATACTTCTTCTTGAATCAGCTGTTCCGCCTATAACTGCGACTCCCATACTTGTAGATAGAGCCGGCGGCAGCAAGTCAACTGCTAACATATTTCTGCTCTACTCATTCATTGTATCTCTTATATCCATTCCCCTTATGCTTACCCTTTACAACCTAATCATAAAATGAGGACTTTATGAAACAGAAACTCAAAGGAAACGTCTTCCTTCTCTCAATGGTCTCTCTCTTTACTGACACATCCTCCCACATGATATATCCGCTCCTTCCCGAGTTTCTCTCAAGCATCGGAGCGACCAAGACGATAATAGGAATCATAGAGGGAATAGCAGAGTCAATAGCATCTCTGCTCCGTTCTGTATTCGGAGCCCTCTCAGACAAACTCAACAAGAGAAAAGAATTCGTATTCTGGGGCTATGCGCTCTCAGCAATAACAAAGCCCTTTCTCTTCATAGCAAACTCATGGCTCATAGTTTTGTTTGTGAGATTTTCAGACAGAATCGGCAAGGCAGTGAGGACTCCACCGAGAGATGCCATACTTTCAACATCAGTTGATGCATCAAAACAGGGTGCGGCATTCGGATTCAACAGGGCAATGGACAGGATGGGAGCAATCTGGGGACCAATTCTTGCGGTGATGATTCTTGCAATGTTCAGCGACAAAGGTCTCGGAATGAGATACGTCTTTCTCTGGTCTCTTCTTCCTGCTGTAATCGCTCTGATATTCATTCCATTTGTAAAAGAGACGGGTGAGTTCATAAAAAAGCAGAGGGAGATGAAATATGAGGGGCTTAAATCGGCAAGATTCATTCTCTTTATCGTGGCGGCAATTATATTCTCTTTGGGAAATTCCTCAAACTCATTTTTAATACTCAAAGCAAGGGATACGGGACTCACAAACATAGCGATGATTCCTGTTTTATGGATTGTCTATAACATTTCATCATCATTCTTCTCGATTGTTCTCGGAAAACTGTCAGACAAAATCGGAAGAGCGAGGATAGTTGCATTCTCATTTCTCTTTTACGGTCTTCTCTATGTCGGATTTGCATTTGCAAACAAACTCTACATGATATGGATTCTGTTCTTTCTATACGGCGTCTATTACGGACTCTCAGAGGGAATATACAGGGCTTACATTGCTCAGATTGTCGAGCCGGACAAGAGAGCGACAGCATTCGGAATATTCAATACGGGAATAGGAATAGTCCTTCTTCCGGCATCAATAATAACAGGAGTAGTGTGGGACAAATTCGGAAGCGTCTGGGCATTCAATCTGTGCGCACTCTTCAGCTTCTTAGCCCTCATTATCTTCGGAGTCCATCTTTTGATGGAAAGAAGAAGCAGATTGCTGAAAAACATAGAGTCCCGATGAGAGTCATACAATTTACAAAGAAGAGCTAACAGACAAAAGCTGCAACTTGCAAACATAAAAAAGGGGGCTTCACGCCCCCCTAATGTTGAGACTTATCAATGGGGACGGGGTATACCTTATTACCTTTTCAAATTGACAAAGATAGATTTACATTAAATCAAACAGGAATGGGGGGATTGTTTATACTCTACATATTATATCAAACAATGGCTTGACAAGGCAGGAAAAATGTATATACTTTGTATATACATTGGAGGTTGAATGAACACAAAAATAAATGCATGGGGCAACAGCCTTGCAGTGAGAATACCGAAGAACATACTTAAGGAGCTTAAGCTGAAGGAGAATGACATTGTCACAATCGAGGAGGAAAACGGCTCAATAAAAATTCATCCGTCCAAAAAGAAGGTGAGTTTGAATGAGCTTGTCTCAAAGATTAAGGCTGATAATATTCATAGGGAAATAATCATTGATGAGGAATTGGGAAATGAAGCGTGGTGATTACGTTCCGGAGAGAGGAGACATTGTCTGGCTCGATTTCACTCCTCAGGCAGGGCATGAACAGCGTGGAAGAAGACCTGCAATAGTTATAAGCCCTGCTCTTTATAATGGCAAGACAAACCTCGCGCTTTTTTGTCCGATAACTTCAAAAACAAAGGGATACCCCTTCGAAGTAATAATTCACCTTAAGGACTTAAACGGAGTGATACTCTCTGACCAGATAAAATCAATGGACTGGAAGGTGAGGAACGCAAAACTTATTTGCAGAGCAGATAAAAACACTCTCGAAAGAGTAATGTCTCTTGTTGAATCATTGATTTTTAGTTGATAGATGCTTCACACGAGGACAGTTAATAAAAGGTACTAGGTTTTAGGTACGAGGTACTAGTTCAAATGCAGATGCAAATACATGAGATAAGCATAGAGATTGCTTCTTCGTGGACTCATCGCAATGACAGGATTGATAGATGCTTCACAATAGAGGTAAATACTGCGTAGTTCAGGATGACACTGATGAGGTGGAGAGTTTCGCATCTCTTGACTCTTTTATTTCTATAAGTATTATTTTAACTATAAACTCTAAACGGAGGTTTTATGGCAAAATACAGAATAGCGTGGATGCCGGGCGACGGAATCGGCATCGATGTTATGGACGCAACAAAGATAGTGCTTGACGCGCTGAAGTTCGACGCAGAGTACATTCCCGCAGACATCGGCTGGGAGATCTGGAGAAAAGAGGGAGATGCCCTTCCAAAGAGGACAATTGACATATTGAACAATGTTGATGCGGCTCTCTTCGGAGCAATCACTTCAAAGCCGAAGGAAGAGGCTGAAGAGGAGCTTGTGCCGGAGCTTCAGGGAAAGAATCTGAAGTACCTCTCTCCTATAGTGAGGATGAGGCAGATGTTCAATCTCTACTCAAACTTAAGGCCCTGCAAGGCGTACAAGGGAAACCCGCTCAATTTTAAGGATGACATTGACATTGTCGTCTTCAGGGAGAATACAGAAGACCTCTATGCCGGAGTGGAGTATTTTCCAGTGCCTGAAGATGTGAGAGGTATTCTCAACAAGCACCCGAAGATGAAGGAATTCGCAAATGACCCGAATGACGAGATGGCAATATCCCTCAGAATAATGACAAAGGACGGATGCACAAACATAGTGCGCTCCGCATTCGAGTATGCCAAGAAGTACGGAAGGAAGAAGGTGACTCTCATTGAGAAGCCAAATGTGATTAGGGAGACATCGGGTCTTATGACAAGGATTGCCCGCGTTATAAGCAAGGATTATCCTTCGATAAAATTCGATGAAGTAAACGTTGATGCCGCATGCATGTGGCTTGTTAAGAATCCGGAGTCATTCGACGTTATAGTGACATCCAACATGTTCGGCGACATTGTCTCTGATTTGGCGGCTCAGCTTGTAGGCGGACTTGGATTCGCTTCAAGCGGAAACATAGGCGACAAAGTGGCTGTCTTTGAGCCCACTCACGGATCAGCTCCAAAGTACGCAGGGCAGTATAAAGTGAATCCTATTGCCTGCATACTCGCGGCAAAACTGATGCTCGACTATCTCAAAGAAGAAAAGGCGGCTCAGAGAATAGAGGATGCGGTTGCAAAGGTGGTCGCAGAGGGAAAGGTGAGAACCTACGACATGGGAGGTAAAAATACATCTCTTGAAGTCGGCAAGGAGATTGCTTCTAAGCTTTAACTTACTTATTCTCTTTATAACTGCAAATTCGGAACCCGTCATTCTTTCGCCGAATGCGAGAGTGGCGGGTTCCTTTGATTTTCTTAATCCGGCAAGATATGCCAATGAGTATGATTTCATAAGATTCGGCGCATTCAACTCATTTTTTTCAGCTGACATGACTACCCTTCTCACTCAGGGAAATATGCATTTGAAGAACTTTTCGGCAGGAGGCATAATACTCTTCAGGCCCAACAGTGTTTTGAGCGAACTTACAGCTGGAATTACCGGAGGATACGCTCATAAGCAGGTCTCTTTCGGAGCATCAATCCTTCCCTCGATAAAGAGGTATTCTGACGGTGTCAATGAATTTTATCTCCGCTCGCTCTTTTCATCATGCGTCTCTTCGAACGGATTTTTTCTTTCTGCCTCATACGGCTCATCAGAAGGAGACTTCATATGGAACTGCTCTGCGGGTTATGAGACAAACGGAATGAAAGTATCTTTTCAGGCTGAGGATGAGGGTGTGCTTACGCTGAGCGGCGTGATTTCATTCACTCTCAATGACGCCCTCTCTCTCGGCATTGCGGGAGACACTGAAAGAAGAGTCTTCTATTCGCTTGATGCATTAAAGCTGCCGTATAAAATAGGGTACTCCGGAATGGCTCATCCTGATATGCCGCTAAGCAGCGGAGTGACTCTCTCTCTTGTAAGGGGGAATCCGCACTATGAACTTACGGAGGTCAAACCCTCAAATGTGAAATTTGAATACGGAGGCAAAATAAAGATAAAAAAGAAAAAAAGCGAGATCATTGACCTCAACAGATGCTCATACGAAGAAATAATGGATGTTGACTCAGTGAGCAGGGTTATACTTCGAAGAATATATGTGGAGAGGCTCATAGGAGGGGAGTACAAAGATTACTCTCGGATAGATTCGCTTCCCGGAGTCGGAAAGGTGACTCTTGAAAGGATAAAAGAACAAACACACATTGGAGAATATTATGGAGAAGAAGAAGAAGAGTGAAGTTGTCTATGATGGAAGAATAATCAAGGTGAGGCGAGACGAGGTCGTTCTTGACAGCGGAAGAGAGAGTGTGCGCGAAGTGGTTGTGCACGGCGGGTCTGTGGCCATGCTTCCGTATGACGAGAAAAAAAAGGTATTCTACCTTGTCAGGCAGTACAGGTATGCCGTCGGGAAATACGTGCTTGAGGTGCCTGCCGGCACCCTCGAGAAGAATGAAAAGATTGAGGATGCGGTTAATAGAGAGCTCTCCGAGGAGGTGGGCTTTGTCTCTGACAGGATAGTAAAGCTTGCATCAGTGATGTCATCTCCGGGATTTCTCACCGAGGTTCTTCACCTGTATCTCTGCGCAGAACTTAGGAAGAAAAAGATGGAGGCTGACTATGACGAGGAGATTGAGGTTGTAAAAATGACTGCAGAGGAGATAGATTCACACATAAAATCGGACACGATCATAGACGGAAAAACGGTTGCCGCATTTCTTTTGTGGAAGGACCTTGATTTGAAGAATGGCTAAAAGACATCTTCTTTTCTGGCTTTTAATTCTCTCTCTTCCACTCTCTGCGCAGGATGAATATGAAAGTGACGCTTCATTTCTGTCGGATTCACTGACAGATTACCTTGACGATTATTCAATGTTTTTGACCGAAGAAATGAAAAACGAACTCCTTTTGCTACACCGCTCCAAAGAAGATGTATCGTATTTGAAAGTATTTTCTATCACATCAAACGAGCTTGTTTCAAAAGACATTTACGAGAAGATGTTTGAAAAGGATGATGGGCTTAAAATCACCCTCGGAGTTTACACTGATTCACTCCTGTCAAAAAGAAACAAGACATTCGCTCTTGAGCATTTCAAAACAAGGGATTTTCGGGAATTCGCATTGATCGAGAAGGATATAAACGAGGAAAAGATGTATGACAATGTAAAAGCGGGTCTGAAATTCAAATCAATATTGGTGGGAAATTACAGGGTAAAGACAGGCAGAGGCCTCTTCTCCGACTATTCAAGCTACTACTCATCATCGGATGGGCCATTCTATTCTGACAGGGTAGAGTTGGATGCCACCTATGACGAATACCCCGCATACTTCGGATTGGCCGGAACTAAAGAGGTCTTTAAAACTCTCTCTACAGGATTTCTTTCCTACGCCTTTTACGACTCCCGCATTGACTCTTTTGGAAATGCTGAGAAGATACTCACATACAACAACCATGACGACTCGCTCGCCATAAGCAGGAAGGACAATTTAAAAGGATTCACAGCGGGATTTGTAGTTAGAGAGACTAAACAAACCATTAACCTCGGTGTTTCATACACTCTCTTTTCAAGGAATTTAATTGAAAACAAAGGAGAGCATCTTTTTTTGATATCAGCATTCGGAAAGAAATCAGTCTTCTCCTATGACGCGGCATATTCGTTTAATAACGGATACGCGCTGTCACTCGGAGCAAAGAGAGAAGGTGACTCATATCTTGTAAATTCAGGACTTCTTCTGGCTGACAGCTTCTTCAATCCCCATGCCAAGACATTTTCGTCGAAATCATCATTCTTTTCAGCATTTGTCGAAGCAACCATCAAAACACCTCTCCGCATTACAAATGTGACAAGCTTCAGAAAAGATGAGAGGCATGTAATCAAAAACGAACTCTCTTTAAGGCCTGTTAGGAATTTTGAGATAAACATAAAAGCAAAAATCGATACCGTGCCGACCGGAGAGGCTGAGGTTGTCATAAAAGGAGGAGCAAAGGATATTCTCACCGCTAAAAACTCATACTCTGTAAAGACGACCGGAACATTGAGCGCGAAGGGCGACGCCACTCTCTATCTGAAGAATGTTAGAGCATCCATCTTCGCCTCATACTGCTCTGTTGCAGAGAACGACATGGTCTCAGTCTTCGCGTACTCGATAGAGTCGGTGTATCCAATCGTTTCCTTCTATGAGGGGAGGGGCTATATTGCAGGAATTCTTATGCAGGTCGGAAAAAAAGAGAAAGCGACTTTATCTGTCTCTCTCTCATACGATTCATCCCAGAAAGCAAGGGCGGGTTTTTCAATAAGCGCTTCATTCTGATTCCCTTTTTCTGGCTCTATTGACTTTTTTAAACGGGGGAGTAAACTAAATCAAAAAGGAGGCTTATGAAAAGGTTCAATTCTATTCTTCTGATTTGCTTTACCGCAATTCTTCTGGTTCTCACAGGGTGCCCGAAGAGTCCGGCGAAAACAACTACGGAGATGCCGTCCTTCGCCGCAGAGGGAGCTAAATTAATCTACCACGTTGATTACTTCGGCGATGAGTATGATTTCATAGTCGATTTGAAAAAAATCGGAAAAGACATAGAATTTGACTGGTCAATGACGTCTCCCGTAAATTCTTCAGGAAGCGTCGAAATCAAAGAGAAGGCTCTGAAAAACGCAACATATCTCTTTAATTATTTCTCCGATGGTGACAACATCATCATGTATGATTCGACGACAGTTTTCATGTCAAAGGCAGTCTATAATGCACTTAAGAAGAATGAGACAGTCACAATTGACGCCGGAGACGGTGATGAAAACCTCTCTTTTGACGATTACGAGGATTTTCCCGTGATTATAAACGGAGAGGAAAAGAATCTTTACTGCATCTATTCTTCATCTGACCTCTTCGGCTGGTTTTGGATTCTCGACAATCAGAGTTTTCCTTTGATACTGAAAATGGACATTGGCTGGACAATAACATTAACGGAGATAGTCACAGAGTAGACTCTCTCGCTTATTTTCATTGATGTCAAGAAAAAAAACAGACCTTAGGATAATACTGCGGATATTTCCTTATTTTGCAGGAGAAAAGAAACTCTTTCTTACCGGTTTCTTTTCTATGATGCTTGTCTCCGCGGCGAACATTGTCGACCCCCTCATAATAGGCCACATAATCGACGTAATAGTGCCCGCAAAAGATATGAAGCAGCTCTTCCTTTTCGCAGGTCTCTTCGTAGCAGTAATAGCTCTTTCGGGAGTTCTGGCGTATATCCAGACGATAGCGATGGCCCGGCTTGGAGTATCTATTATCACAAGGCTTAAGAAGGATTTGTATGAGCATATGCTCAAGCTTCCGATATCCTATTTCGATAAAAATCCGGTGGGCTCCCTTATGTCAAGGGTTGAGAGCGACTCGGAAAACGTTATGCAGTTATTCTCGTCATTTTCCATAATGGTCATAGGAAATATGCTCTTCTTCCTTGCGATGGTCATAGTGCTGCTGTTCAAGAATGCGCAGGTGACATTGACAATAATGATTCCCATACCATTCCTGTTCGCCGCCGCTCTGATAATGATAAATTACCTAAAAAGGTACTTTAAAAAAGTGAGGGAGCTGAATGCCGAAATAATCGCGGTTCTCACCGAATACATTCAGGGAATATTCATAGTTCAGCTCTTCAACCGCGAGATAATGGCCTCCAATATACTCGACATGAAATCAAAGAAAAAATTCACCGTGGAGAAGAACGCCGCTATGCTTGAGTATTCATTCTGGTCTCTCTACGGCTTTACAATCGAAATTCTCTTCATAGTCATGGTCATACTTCTGCTCTCTCCGAAGGTCATCGCCGGAGCGATAACGGTGGGGACTCTTGTCATATTCATACAGTACGGGAGGAGAATCTTTGAGCCGCTGATACAGATTTCGGAGAATCTGAACATGATTCAGCGCTCTATGGTCTCGTTGGCAAGGATATTCTCTATTCTTGACATCAAGGATGAACGGGTTATGTTTCATGATTCCGTTAAGCCGGAATTCAACGAAGCGATTGTCTTCGAGGATGTCTCTTTTGAGTACAAAAAAAACGAACCGGTGCTAAGCAACATAAGAATTGAAATCAAAAAGAATAAGAAGGTCGCCCTTGTTGGAGCATCTGGAAGCGGGAAGACGACGACAGTCCTTCTTCTCTGCGGTTTCTATCATCCCACAAAGGGAAAAATACTCGTTGACGGGCAGGACTTGAGAGCGGCGGACATTTATCAGTGGAGAAAAAAAATAGGCCTTGTAATGCAGGATATATTCATGTTTCCCGGAAACATTCTTGAAAACGTCAGAATATACAATGATGAAATCACAAAAGAAATGGTGCTGAAATCCCTGAGTCAGGTTCAGCTCGACGAATCGGTGATGCAGGGCGAGTCTGTTTACAGAGAGCTCTCCGAGAGGGGTCAGAATATCTCAACCGGAGAGAGACAGCTTCTTTCATTCGCCCGGGCCCTTGTATTTAATCCGGAGATTATAATACTTGACGAAGCCACATCCTCTGTCGACCCGAGGACTGAGCGCAGAATCCGCGATGCTATGCATGACATGCTCAAAGACAGGACTTCATTGATTGTTGCGCACCGCCTCTCGACAGTTCTTAATGCGGATAAAATATACCTATTTCAGGACGGCAGGATAATAGCTGAGGGAAATCACGCTCAGCTGATGGAAAAATCGGAAGAGTACAGAAAACTTGTAAAACTCCAGTTTTTGACTAAAGATGAAGATGAAAATTGACAAGCATATAATCTGGATATGGAGAAACCTCTGGTCAAACTACAAGAGGTTCATAGTTCTTCTGGTATTCATCACGATGCTTTCCACTGCAGTCAGTGTGTCATATCCTTTCATATTCAAGCTGCTGATAGATAAATTCGCCGAAATTGCAGAGAACAGAGCGCTTCATCCGGAGCCGATGAAGGAGATTTACAGAATAATATGGATATTCGTCATTATCGGAATAGTGAGAATATTTGCAGGTCTTTATCCGGGATTCAGGGCGTATATGAATCTGGTCTTTGAGTATATTCTGAGAAAAAAATATTTCGGAGAGATTCTAAGAAAGGATTATAAATTCTTCTTGAAATTCCGAACCGGAGACCTTGTGACGCGACTCACTGAAGACCTAAGCGACTTTCCCAAGATATGCTGGTTTTCATGCTCCGGAATATTCAGGGCATTCGATTCGTTCAGCAAGATTGTCTTCTCTCTCGCTATGATGGCGGCTCTCAGCTGGAGGCTCACCCTCATATCAATTCTTCCCCTTCCGATAATGGTTGTAATATTCCTGATAACCTCAGAGAAACTCTACAAAAGATTCAAACTGAATCAGGAGGCGATAAGCGAGATAAACAACCAGCTTGAAATGACATTCTCCGGAGTGAAGATAATCAAGGCGTTTGTGTGCGAGGAAAAGTACAGGAGATTTTTCAAGAAGACGCTTGACAGAAAATTCGACACTCAGATGGACGTTGTCAAGCTCGATACACAGCTTCACATGGTCTATCAGTATATTGACCAGTTTGCCCAAATCGGAGTCATCCTCTTCGGAGGATACATGGTCGTCGTGGGAGAGATATCCGTCGGAACATTCTTCGCTTTCTACACGTATCTTGCGATGCTCGTCTATCCGATGCTTGACCTTCCCCAGCTCTTCGTCTCCGGCAAGCAGGCATTTGTCAACATTGACCGTCTGGAAGAGATAAAGGAATTCCCTTCGACGCCCCCTTCCAGCGGCAAAAAGAGGATAGAAAAGGTAGATTCGATAATTTTTAAGAATGTGTCATTCGGCTACGAAGAGAGAGAGGACGGAATACTGAGAAATATAAACTTTGAAGTGAGAAGAGGAGAGCGGGTTGTGATAATCGGTCCGGTGGGAGCAGGAAAATCGACAATTCTTTCCCTGCTGACAGGCATTCTGAAGCCCACAAGAGGAGGAATCTTCATCAACGGAACCTCTGTCGAGGAAGTGGAGATGAGCTCATTCAGGGAGAAGATAGGGTATGTGCCGCAGGAGCCGCTCCTGTTTTCCGGCACAATACGTGAGAATATAGAATTTGGACTTAAAGAGGTGAAAGAGGATGCTTACAGGGAGGCGGTCTCTGTCTCTCAGATTGAAAAGGAGATTGAGGGGTTTATGGATAAGGACAGGACAATGATAGGGCAGAGGGGAGTCAACCTCTCCGGAGGCCAGAAGCAGAGAATCGCAATAGCAAGGGCGCTGATAAGAAAGCCGGAAGTTCTGATACTCGACGACATTACAGCCTCTCTGGACGCTGAGAATGAGGAGAAGCTCTGGCGGGAGATAGGAAGAATTTTTAAAGACATCACATGCTTTATTGTTTCGCACAGGCTATCAACCATAAGATACGTTGATAATGTGGTCTTTATGGAGGCGGGAATGTTGGTGGGAAAGGACAAACATGAAAAGATGGTGGACAGGTTTGAATCGTACAGGGACTACATTCAGGAGAGAACAAAAAAATAGCGGCAATTCCTCTTTGAATTGCCGCGATGAAGGAGTTAGGGAGGGTTAGGTTCCTATCAATTGTATAGACGCTCAAAAGATGAAAACCCCTCGGAAAAAAATAAAAGCAAAAGAGGATTTAAACCCTTAATTGTTAATGGCTGCATAATAGCGTAGCGCCGGCTCATAAAAGAATAGGTAAGCTGGAGGGCTGGAAAAAGAGTCTAAAGGTGAAAGGTGAAAGTTGAAAGAGTATAAAAAGTTAAATGCAGGAGAGAATCAAAATCAATAAAATGCTTGTTTTGTCTTCACTCTTGTAACTACTCTTTGACCTTTTTACTTTTTACTTTTAACTTTTATACTTTTATACTTTTTAACTTTTATACTTTTTAACTTTTATACTTTTCAACCTTTATACTTTTTACCCTCTTCTCTTCTGATGCCGGACTATCGACTCTTGATTAGCGATGTTTTTATTTCTCGTAACTGTATTGTCCGCTCCGCTGAATCATGCCAATATATCCTTTACTTATAAGTTTTTTTTGTTATAATATTTTTTTAATTATAAGGAGCACTATGGAGAAGATCTACGATTTTAAGACAAATGAAGAGAAGTGGAACAAGAAATGGTCCGAAGAGAAGACCTTTCACACAAATCCAGACAGCAGGGAGTGCTACTCCATAGTAATACCGCCACCGAACGTCACTGACATTCTCCATCTCGGACATGCATTCAACAATTCGATACAGGACATTCTCATAAGATACCACAGAAACCGCGGGTACAATGCAGAATGGCTTCCGGGAACTGACCATGCCGGAATAGCGACGCAGGTTGTCGTCGAAAAACTCCTCAAAAAAGATGGAAAGAAGAAGGAGGATTTCGGAAGGGAAGGATTTGAGCAGGAAGTCTGGAAGTGGGCAAAGGAGAGGCGCTTCACAATTCTCAACCAGCTTAAGGGAATCGGAGCATCATGCGACTGGGAGAGGACAAAGTTCACTCTTGACGAAGACATGTCTAAAACAGTGGCAGAGGTATTCAAACGTCTGTATGATAAGAAATACATATACAAGGGAAACTACATTGTCAACTGGTGTCCGAGATGCCATACTGCGCTCTCCGATGAAGAGGTCGATTACAATGAGAGAAACGGAAAGCTCTACTACATCAAGTATCCTCTTGCAGACAAAAGCGGTCATATAACAGTCGCAACGACCCGTCCTGAGACAATGCTCGGCGACACTGCGGTTGCAGTTAATCCGACAGACGAGACAAAGAATCACCTGATAGGGCGTAAAGTCATGCTCCCTCTTTTGAACAGGGAAATAGAGATAATAGGCGACGAGTTCGTCGACAAGGAGTTCGGCACAGGATTCGTAAAAGTGACGCCTGCCCATGACCCCAATGACTTCAACATGGGAGTAAAGCACTCCCTTGAGAAGAGGGTTATAATGGACACGAGGGGTTTCATAAATGAAAACGGAGGAAAGTACGCAGGCCTTGAAAGGTACAAGGCTCGCGAAGAGATATTGAAGGACCTTGAAACCCTCGGTCTTGTAGATAAGATTGAAGACTATAAAAACTCAGTGGGAGAATGCTACAGGTGCAAGACAACGATAGAGCCCTACCTCTCGGAGCAATGGTTCGTCGACATGACAGAGCTGGCAAAGCCAGCACTTGAGGCTTCGAAGAATAACACTCTCAGATTCTATCCTTCAAGGTGGCAGGGTGTATACAACCACTGGCTTTCCAACATAAAACCCTGGTGCATTTCAAGGCAGCTGTGGTGGGGCCACAGGATACCGGTTTACTACTGCGACAAATGCTCTTCAGAGCATGTCTCCGTTGAAAAGATTTCAAAGTGCCCTAAGTGCGGTGGTGAAGTGAGGCAGGATGAAAACGTCCTTGACACCTGGTTCTCATCATGGCTCTGGCCGTTCGCGACTTTCGGATGGATAGAAAAAAGCCCTGACTACAGATACTTTTATCCCACGAGGGTTATTGTCTCGGCATCGGAGATACTATTCTTCTGGATAGCAAGGATGATAATGGCGGGAATTGAATTCACGGGAGAACTTCCGTTCAGGGACATTTTCATACACGGAACGGTGAGGGATTCAAAGGGCGTCAAGATGTCAAAATCCCTCGGCAACGGAATAGACCCTCTCATAATAACAAACAAATTCGGAGCGGACGCTCTCAGGTTCACAATAGTATTTTTGTCCGGCCAGGGGAAGGATCCCAACATAAGCGAGAAATCCTTTGAGCTTGGAAGGAACTTTGCCAATAAGATATGGAATGCCGCGAGATTCATTCTCGGAGAAGATGTCTGCAAAGCGCCGTCAAAACCTGAACCGAAGGATGATGCTGACAGATGGATACTTACACTGCTTTCGGAGACAGAGAGAAATTTCAATGCTGCTATAAAGCAGTACAGACTCTCCGACGGAGCTCAGATTGCATACGAATTTTTCTGGAAGGAGTTCTGCGACTGGTATCTTGAGATAATGAAGGCGAACGGCAAGGAGAACAAAGTTGCGCTCTTTGTATTAAGAAGGGTGATGCTTCTTCTGAACCCTTATATGCCTTACATTACAGAGGAGATGAACAGAATCCTCTCAGACGGAAAGATGATACATGAAGAAGAATACTCCGAGTTTGAATTCTCGGATCAAAAGGCAAAGGAGAATGTAGAAAATCTTAAGTCGATGATAAACTCTGGAAGAAACATTGTTCAGGAGACGGGCGCAAAGGAGATTCAGGCTCTGTGCGATTCCGATTTCAGAGTTCTGGCGGAAAAGTCAAAAGAGATGATAATGAAACTTTCGAAAATCGACTCTATCGAATTTCTCTCCGAAAAACCATCAAGGGCTGTTGCAACCCCGTTTATAAAGGGCATTGTCCTTGTCAGGGCGGAGCAGATTTCAAACATTGAAGAGAGAATAGCAAAGTACAAAAAGGAGATGTCTCAGATAGAAGCAGAAATAGATAAGACAAAGAGCAATCTTTCAAACGAAGGATTTTTGAAGAAGGCCGATGAGGCGGTTGTTGAATCAATGAAGGAGAAGGTCAGGGAGTTCGGACTTAAGAGAGATAGAATAGAGGAAATACTTAAATCCCTGGAGGGATGATGAGCGAAAACGTAAAAAAGGGGATAAGAATATTTGTCTTCATTACTGTGTTGACAAGCATTGTAATACTCTTTTTTACAGTTTCGGAAGAGACGTGGCACTCCCTCAAAAAGATACAGCCTCTTTACTTTCTTCTCGCTGTCGGATTTCTTCTTGCATACTACTGGATAGACGGTCTCAGGATAAAGATATTGGCGAAGGACCTTGGTTATAACATACCCGTTATGACCGGAATCGACATTGTGGTGGGTGGAATATTCCTGGCCGCAATTACGCCGTTTCAGACAGGAGGGTATCCGGTTCAGGTTTACTGTCTCAACAAGAAAGGCATACCTTACGGAGAGGGTACTCTGATACTCTTCATGCGCGGAGTTCTGGCGATATTCTTCCACGTGATAGCACTTCCTTTTATTTTCATAACATACTCAGCTCTTCTCAACAATAACATAGTAAAATGGCTGTTAAGATATATAATAGTGCTTTATCCGGTGATGCTTGTTTTGACAGTGATCGCTCTTGCATATCCGGAAAAGGTTGTGAGCTTCATCAGGGCTATTGACCGAAAATTCAATAAGAATGCCGACAAAAATAAGAGCAAACTCTCTAAAGCGGCGAGTTGGGTTGAAACAGAGATAAAACTCTTCAAAGACGGACTGAAGTTTTACTTTTCAAAGAGAAAGGGGTCGCTGTTTTTGAATCTTCTTCTCACTTTTGCGGGATACATACTCTTTTTCTCCCTTGCGGCGGTCATACTCTACGCACTTGGAGCGCCCGTTACCCATCCTCTCGCAATCGCGAATCTGCAGTTTCTCCACAATTTCCTTGTATATTTCACTCCCACTCCCGGAGCGAGCGGCGTTGCCGAAACTCTCTTTGCTATACTCTTTAAGGAAATATGCCCTAAAGAACTTCTCGGCCTTTACGCGATAATATGGCGCTTCTTCACATTTACCATAGGGGCATGCATAGGAGGATTCCTCACTTTGAAGATAGTTAACCAGTCAGGCACCACTCTTGATGCGATAATGAAGGAAGAGGAAGGGCAGAAGATTTGAATGATAGGATAAAAAGAGGAGTTGTTCTTTTTCTTGTCTTCACAGTAATAGCATACGCGGCGATTATTTTCATCTATCTCAGAGGATTTCCGAAGAATGCCGAAATGAACTTCAGATGGGACTTTATTCTCGGCGCGTTTTTTCTGTTTGCCGTTTCAACGCTGTTCAATATTCTTAGGGTCTTCTTTCTCGGAAGAATATTCTCCAAAAGCTTCACATTCTCAGACAGCGCATCATTCACTCTCGGAGGAGTCCTTCTGGCTCTGATAACGCCATTTCAGGCAGGTGGAATGCCTTTTCAGCTTTACATCATGTCGAAGCGCGGAATATCTCCGGGCGAGGGAACTTCTGTTCTTGTGAGCAGGGGAGTCCAGTCCGTATTTGTCTTTGCGGCGACAATTCCCTTCACAATGTTCTTCTTTTCAAATCTCCTTTCAGGCGGAATGGTTGAAAATCTTATAAAATATTTTCTTGTTCTCTACTCCATTCTCTTCCTGACAGTCGGTATCATCCTCGCTTTCACATCAAGAATTAAAAGCGGAGTCAGCGAAGGAAGGATGAATGAAAAGATAAAAAAAGCAGTGCTTAAGATTCTTGATGAGGTGCAGAATTTCCGGAGGGGGATGCAGATAATGATTACAAAGGGGCTTAGAGAGAGTATCCTTTCGCTCTTATGCGCATTCATATCATTGTATGGATCGTTCTCTCTTACATATTTCATAGTCATGATGGCTAACGGAAAAAATGACTTTTTCCTTTCGTTCAACATGCAGTTTCTCCTCACCTACCTCTCTGCATTTGTTCCCACCCCGGGTTCAAGCGGAGTCGCCGAAGGCGGGATAGCACTCTTTTACTCTCAGGTTATTCCCAAGAGCGCAACACTCCCATTTATTTTTATCCAAAGACTTGTAACGACTTACATTCCGGCATTGATGGGGCTTCTGCTGATGTTCGGAAAAAAGAGCATACTCAAAGAAATCAAATAATCAGTTGTTCAGGAATATTATCCTGAGGCCTGCCAGAAACAATGCAAACGAGAGAATCATAACTATATACCTGTCATTGAACTTTTTTGAAAGAGCGGCACCTATCTGCGCTCCTGCAACCGCTCCGGCTGAGAGGAGGAATGCCTTAGAGAGAAAAGAGAGTCCGTGAGAGAACGACAGATGCGTGGCAATCGATGCGGCGCTCATAATCATAAGCGTAAAGTGAGACGTAGCAGTAGCCACGTGCGTAGGTATGCATAAAAGCCGTATCATCGCAGGCACGTGTATTATTCCTCCCCCGATACCGAGTATTGGGGAGACGAATCCGGTAAAAAAACTTATGACAATACCCTTGACGTAATTGTATGAGTAGCGAAAAACCTTTCCGTACCTGTCCTGAACCTCACATTTCATTATTCTCTTTCCGTTGTTTTGAAGCTCTTGTTTTTCAGGCTTTTTCAGAAAACCCAGAAGAAGAGAGACAGCCAAAAGGAAGAGTCCGAATATAACGTTGAATTTTCCGCGAGGTATATAATCTGTCGCTATTGTTCCCAATACGGCGCCCGGAAGAGTCGCCGATGCGAAAATGAGACCTGTTTTAACGTCAATCCGCCTCATGAAAAAGTAAGCGATAGTGCCGGAGAGGGAGTTGAAGAAGATTACAGTCATTGAAACCATTGTCACGTCTTTTACGCTCATGGCAGGATAGAGAAGAAGAAGGACCGGCATTAGGATGAACCCTCCGCCTGCTCCCACAAGAGTTCCGAGACATCCAGTGATAACTCCTATCACAATCATCAATATATCCATTCAAACAATTATGGAGAGAATATGCAGCCAGTCAAGAGAAAAGAAAACATCCGAAATCCTTCTTTTAAAGCTCTTCAATGTTGACATAAAAAGAATAATATATATACTCTCCAAAAGAATCATGAAGAGAATTTTATCTTTCGTTATTTGCCTGTCTGCGGCATTAAATATTTTTGCCGATTACGGAGACGCATTCATATTCGGCGAGAGAATCCTCCATGTGATGCAGAAATCGGTAAGCGACAAAGAGAAGGACATTGTGAGAAGACAGGTAGCTCTTCTCTATGCACAGACAGAGAATGAAGATGAGGGCATCGCGGCCCTCATGACAATAAAGAATGAATCCGAGTTCATACCTGCGGTGATCTCCTTTACCAGGATAATGGCGGAAAAGTACAAATTCGACTCGGCTTTAAAGACAGCCAATCTGCTGAAAGGCGAGTACAAAACCGAGGCACTGCTCATAACAGCCGAATCAATGATTTCCTCCGGAAGGATTTCAGACTGCGCATCGATACTGTCGGAAGCGGAGACGTCAGTCGGCAAATTTCTTGAAAAATACAAAAAAGCAAAATACCTTTCCTCTCTCAGCACGATGCATTACAGACTGAATAATATGCCGAAAGCGCTTGACCTTGTGAGCAGGGCTTTATGGGAGGGACAATCGGTAAAAGACGAGGACAAAAAAGCATTCGCTTTGAAGGACGTCTCTCTCGCCTATCTTGCCATGAACAACCGCCTTATAACGGGACTAGTCGAAAACCAGATAAACCAAAATAAAAATCCGCGCACTCTTATGGAGATTGCAAAGGATTATCTCGAGAACAGCGAGAAGGGCGGCGCCGGAAAGTTCATAAAGACGGCAAAAGCGAAGGCAGAAAAGGATTCAGACGTGAAAATGAAGTCTCTTATGCTCTACGAAGCGGCTGTGATATACTCTCAGATGGATGAAGATGAAAAATCTTTGGAATGCGCCCTTCTCTCTCTTAAAGCGGCAAAGACGATACCGTCAAGAATAGAAAGAATAAAGGCGACGATAAGGGCAAATGACATTCTGAAAGAGGACAGCGTTTATTCACTGGCCCTTCAGGAGATGCTTTTGATTGATGACTATCAGCTGAGGGTTGACATGATGGTGAAGATATCCTCGGGCTATATGAAGATGAAAAACAAAGAGAAGGGGTTTTTTCTTCTGAAAATGATTCTCGGAGAGATAAAGAAAAAGAAGAGTCTGCTTAAAACCAACGAAGTCCTTGAAGTGATATCCGACATATATATTGACAACGGAGCAAGCAAAGAATGCGGTGATTTTATATCAGTTCTAAAAAGGGATTTCCCAGAAGAGCCTCTTATAATATCGAAAATGCATCATGCAAACAATGATTACAAACAGTCGATAAAATATGCTGAAAGAATCAATGACGCAAACAAACGGGCTCTTCAGAAGATAAAGATAGCGGAGATGGTCTTTTCCTCAACGGACAAAGACTTTTCAAGGGATATACTTTTAAAAGTGCTCGATGAAATATCCATCTCCAAGAGCGCCATCTTCAAGTGCATTCTTCTGAGCGACATTTCGATTCTGTGCATCAAGTACGGAATACCTCTTGACAGAGAGTCGCTCTCCAAACTGGAAAAAATTTAATTTTTCTTCTTTTTATTGTAAGGAAGATTCTCCGTAATCTCGTCAAGTGAGATGCCCCTGTTGATGAAATAGTCGTCTATCTTCTTTTTTGTCGCTTCGTCAACCTTTCTTTCAAGCGGATTTACAGACCCGTTTCCGACAAAAGATATCAGTTTTATTGAAAAGTCAATTATTCCGGAGAGTCCGTCCGAAGAGACGTGCTCCATCCTGTCATCTGAAGTGTGCACATAAGCCGATGGAAGACCGCCTGCCCTGAAAAGGTTTAAAGTGGGCACTCCGTGGAATGAAAAAGGCATATTGTCGCTCGAATAGATGTCTTTTGAGATTTTCATGTTTATGCCTTCGAACCTGGCAATAGAACGCGCTGTTGCGCAGATATCGTCATTTCCCGTGACTATGCAGTAATTGTTGCCGATAATGTCACCGGCTACGTCTATGTTGATGCCGACATTGGCGTCTTTCATTCTTTCTTTATTTGCAGAGACAAAGTATCTGCTTCCCCACAGTCCCCACTCTTCGCCTGAGAAGAAGCAGAAGACAAGGTTTCTCTTGACCGGATTCTTTTTGAAATGCGAAATCAGCTCAGACATTATTCCCAGACCGCCGCTGTTGTCTGATGCTCCCGGAGAGAATGGAACTGAATCAATGTGGCCCATGACGTATATTGTCTCTTTTGTATCTGCGCTTCCCTTGATCATTGCAGTTACGCTTGTTGCGGTTGATTTCTTTGTCGTTCCTCTCCCTTCAATGCGCACTCTCTTTCCTTTCATCTCAAGAAGCTTAACCGCATCGGAATATTTTATGTCAATCATCGGAATGATGCAATTGTCCCTGAACATCCAGCTTGAGAGGTGGAGTGATGACGTTCTGTCGTCTGTCCTGGAGCAAGTGATTATGGCTTTTATTTTTTTCTTTTTGATTTCGGGAAAAAGCTTGTGGCCGGGGCGCTCTTTAATCATCACTATCGACGAAGTAAAATCAATGTCAATGTTTTTGAAATCCTCGGGCGATTCAACGCATATAAGTCTTCCCTCCTCTTTGAAAGGGACGGAAAGACCGTATGGCGTTCCTTCAATCTTCATTTTTCCTGACGTTATAAATCCTCTGCCAACATCTGAAATGTCGATTGGAAAATTCATCCTTTCGTGCAAAACGCCTATGTCATTCAGAAAACGCTCAATCACCCTGACGCAACTCTTCTCTTTATCTGTTGCGGCGATTCTCACACCCTTTACTTTCAGCATCATATTATAGGCGATTTTACCTGACATAGAACCTCCTGTTTTTAATACCATTCTATCAAAAGGATGGAATAAAGTAAACAATAAAATCCTTGAAGGGTCTTGAATTGTAAAGAAAAGAGATTATATTTAACTGAGAACAAAAGGAGGATTTATGAAGAAAAATTTCATCAATGACTCCTCGGAAGGATATCCCAAGAGAATCAAAATCTCCGTTTTGACAACCATAATGCTCTTTATAATTCTTTTTGCATTCGCTCCGTCAATGAAGAGCAGTCCTTATGCGCTGAAAAGCGAAAGCAGTCCTGTTGTGCTTCAGACTGTAATTGAGCCACTGAAAAACATTACAGACGTTAAGGAGATCAAAAGACAGTCTCTGCCCAAGAAAATTGTGGAGACAAATAATCAAAATGAGGTGACTGACATTGACATTGAAACGAATTTTGAGGACTCCGTGCTGATAAATAGCGAGGATGATAGGATTTACACGGTATATGAAACTCCTCCGACTCTTGTTTCACCAATAAATGTTGATTATCCTGAGATGGCAAGGAAAATGGGAATTGAAGGAAAGGTCTTTCTTGAGGTGGTAATCGAAAAGAACGGAATTGTCTCTTCTGTTAAGGTCCTCAAATCTGACAATGTGATTTTAAATGAAGCGGCAATTGATGCTGTGAAAAAAGCGCAATTTTCGCCTGCAATGTCGAGAGACATTCCTGTGAGGTGCATCGTCACCCTTCCTATAATGTTCAGATTGAAATAAAACAACCGCAGGGCGAACCCCTTGTGTCCGCCCTGTGTAGCTTCCATCCTCCCCTTGTTTTTATTATATATATATGATATTATACAAAATTATGAAATATTTGTTCGGTCCTGTGCCGTCCCGCCGGCTGGGCTATTCTTTGGGCATTGACCTTGTGCCGCATAAGACGTGCACATTTGACTGCATATACTGCGAAGTTGGCAAGACAACAGATTTAACCGCTGTAAGACGGGATTTCAACAATTCCGACTCCATAATAGAAGAGGCAAAGAGCTTTCTTGAAGGATATGAGGGTAGAATCGATTATATCACCTTCACTGGTTCGGGCGAACCGACTCTCAACATAAAGCTGGGGCATATTGCAAGGGAAATAAAGAAAATCACAAAAATTCCTCTGGCATTGATTACGAATACAGCACTCTTCGGCATGGAAGATGTTAGAAGGGACGCAATGGAGTTTGACGTTGTGCTGCCCTCTCTTGACTC
>JAQVDU010000071.1 GCA_028698175.1 bacterium
CTCCTTTATGTTGCCCACAAGGGGGATCATTATCTCGGGAATCACCTTTATGCCCTCTTTGGCTACGTTGCATGCGGCTTCCATAATCGCCCTCACCTGCATCTCGGTTATCTCCGGGAATGTTATTCCCAGACGGCAGCCGCGGTGCCCGAGCATCGGATTTGCTTCCTTCAGTTCGTCAATCTTTTGTCTTATGTCATCCGCCTTGACTCCCATCTTTGCGGCTATTTTCTTTATCATATCGTCTTCTTTTGGAAGAAATTCGTGAAGAGGCGGGTCAAGGGTTCTTATCACCACAGGATATCCGTCCATTGCCTTGAATATTCCTTCAAAGTCGCCTCTCTGCATCGGAAGAATTTCATCAAGGGCGGCTTTTCTGCCCTCTTTGGAATCCGCGAGAATCATCCTTCTCACCGCCTCTATCCTGTCTTCTCCGAAGAACATGTGCTCCGTCCTGCAGAGACCTATGCCCTTTGCGCCGAATGAGCGGGCTGTCTTGGCATCAAGCGGAGTGTCTGCATTTGTGCGTATTTCGAGGCGTTTGAATTCATCGGTGAATTCCATAAGCTTTCCGAACTCATGTTTGAGATCCGGCTTCATCATCTCAACGTCTCCTTCAATAACCCTTCCGGTCGAGCCGTCAATTGTGATATAGTCTCCGTCCTTTAAAACCCTGTCATTGACCTTCATTATCCTCTTTTCATCGTCTATCTCAATGTCGGAACAGCCCACTACGCATGGCTTTCCCATGCCTCTCGCGACAACCGCCGCGTGAGAGGTCATTCCGCCTCTCGCCGTTAAAATTCCGTTGCAGATATTCATTCCGGCAATGTCTTCAGGAGAGGTCTCTTCTCTCACGAGAACAAGGTTTTTCTCAACCTTCGCCTTTTCTACCGCCTCTTTGGCAGAGAAGACTATTCTTCCGGATGCCGCTCCCGGAGATGCGGGAAGGCCCTTTCCGAGGACAGTGATTTTTGCCTTGGGGTTTATCATCGGATGAAGCATTCCGTCTATGTCCTTCGAAGAGACGCGCTGAATCGCAGTCTTTTTGTCTATTATCTTCTCTTCGACTAGGTCAACTGCAATCTTTATTGCCGCAAGAGGGGTCCTCTTTCCGTTCCTTGTCTGGAGCATCCAGAGCTTCCCTCTCTCAATCGTGAACTCCATATCCTGCATGTCTTTGTAATGCGCTTCAAGCTGATTCTTGTAGCCGTCAAGCTCTTTGTACAGGGTGGGCATGACGCTTTCGAGTGTCACCTGGCTCTCGCTGTTCCTTGAATCATTGTTTATCGGCTGGGGCGTGCGGATTCCCGCGACCACATCCTCGCCCTGCGCATTGACAAGGTACTCTCCGTAAAAATACTTTTCTCCAGTTGACGGATTTCTCGTGAATGCCACACCTGTGGCGCAGTCATCTCCCATGTTTCCGAAGACCATTGACTGCACGTTGACAGCTGTTCCCCAGTCGCCCGGTATCTTCTCTATTCTTCTGTATTCTATTGCGCGGTCATTGTTCCATGACCTGAAGACAGCCTCCACTGCTCCCCAGAGCTGTTCTTCGACGGATTCCGGAAAATCCCTGCCTGCCGACTTTTTCACAAGATTCTTATACTCTTTTATTATGGATTTGAAATCTTCAGCATTTAAGTCGACGTCCTGTACGACGTTCTTTGTTTTCTTCGCATTGTTCAGAATCTCTTCAAAGCTCTTGTGCTCTACGTTCATCACCACGTCGCCGTACATCTGAATGAATCTTCTGTATGAATCGTATGCGAACCTTTCATTGTTTGTGAGCTTCGCAAGCCCCACGACTGTCTTCTCGTTGAGGCCGAGATTGAGTATCGTGTCCATCATTCCGGGCATCGAAGCGGGCGCTCCGGAGCGCACTGACACGAGAAGAGGATTTGATTCGTCTCCGAATTTTTTACCTATCGTCTTCTCAAGGTTCTTCATGTACTCAGCGACAGTCTCTTTAAGACCTTCGGGATACTTGCCCTGTGTCTTTGAGAAGTGCGCGCACACCTCGGTAGTGATTGTGAAACCAGGCGGGACAGGAAGTCCCAGGGATGCCATCTCCGCGAGATTGGCGCCCTTTCCGCCGAGGAGCATCTTCATCGATGCTTTGCCTTCAGTGTTTCCTTTTCCGAAGAAATAAACCATTTTATCCATTAACTACCTCCTATTGATAGCAATATAGCTTTTTATTTTATTATAAATCTATATAAAAATCAAGACAAATATATATTATAGCGGCGGGGGGTGAAAAATGTGAATTTTTGTACGCTGGTTACCAGTGGGCTGGTAAGAATCAGTTACGTGTCGACTACGTTTTATTAGTCGTCCTGAACGTTTCTATACTTATGACTACAGTGAAGGATCTATCGGATAAATCAGTTACGGATTAATTAAGATAAAATAAATTTGATTTATTTCTTGTATTTCATTATCAATAGTCATACAACTGGCGTCAAGAAGCGCAGCGCCGACTCTCACACTCCGCTTCGTCGCTGTAATAACGTAGGGGCTAACCTGTCTCTCCGCCATTCAGAATCGATACAAACACAAATCAACTGGCTGTTGGCGGGTTTAGCGCCGGCTCACACAGCATGCATCCGCGTCTTTGACTGCGGTGTCGAAGAGAACGTAACAGGATTAACACCTCCGTCGGGACGCTTCGCCTGCCGTCCTCGCCGGCTTGTAGCTTTCACTCTCTATAAGTTAATTATTTGGCGCAGACTCAAAAACATTGAATCCCAGTGCGGAGCTGCACTGAAATTTTTGAGTCCGCCTGAAAAGACAAGTCACTTAATCATATGTGATACCAGGATGTGATTAATATCTTCTCTTTACAGATACTCATGAGAAACCTGGCATTAGCGCTATGCAGTACCGATGTTTCTCATGAGGAGCATCAAATCAAGACTTATTGATGCACGAAAGCTCTAAGCGAATGAGGATGTCATCACAAGGCAGTACATCATGTGGGTTGGCTGGAGTTGTTGGACTGCTGTTTTCAGCACTCCAACTCTACTCCATCATGATACAACTGCCGGTGATGATGTGCGAATGAGCGCTACGCTTTTCGGCAGCCAGATGTATTGTATTTGATTTGTATTTATTCCGATTGATTCTAAAGGGCGGACACAAGGGTCCGCCCCTACTATGTTTTTTCAGAATTTCGGCATGAGGCCTTTGAACATATCCTGCACATTGACGTCTGACTTAAGCTTCTCAGAGTCAAAGAGGTCATCGGAGAGGTCAATGTTGATCTTTATCGACTTTATCTGAACTTCGCTTATAAGCTTGTCTTTTTCATAAATTGAATACTTATATGGCATTTTGTAACCTTCAACTGTCTTCACGTCTGAATAAATAGTAATCAGCTTGTCTTTATCGACAGTTGTCTCGCTCTTAACCGGATAGAGTCCGGATTTGCTCAGCCACATTCTTGTCACTTCGCTCTTATCTTCTTTCTTGACGAGTATATAGCAGTCCTCGCCGTTCACCTTTTCATCGCCCACATACTCCATTTTGTCAGCATCCTCCCACCACTGGCCTTCCTTTTCGTTTTCATACTTCTCTGCATCCTTTCCCGAGAGCTTCTGTTTGCCGACCATGGGAAGAAGGGTCCACATGTCCTTTCCGTCGAAAAGAATCGTTGTCGTCATTCCTTCCTGACCTTCCTCAAGAGGTATAGTCATCTCCATCCTGAATTTATCGTTCTTTCTCTGCATCTTGCTTTTTGTGACGAAATTTTCCTTATCTTGTACCACAGTTATCGTCTGCTCCATCTCCATCGTCTTTATGTTCTTTTCAGCTCCCTTATACTGCGCATTTATCTTCTTTATAATGTCATCTGTCGTCTCCGCATGCGCAAAAGAAAAGATTAATGCGGCTAAGATTATCCCGACTGTTATTTTTTTCATCTGTTCCTCCGTTTATGATATGTTTTTTTAAGAAATCCTTGAGTTTTCTTTAACTCTTTATTATATACCTGTTTTGGATTTTTTCAATGACTTGATTTTTATTCCTAAAAAAAGAAGAAGATATTTCCCGATGCGACGAGATGTCTGCGGTTCTCTTCGCTCTCTCGCACCATAATTATCTCCGACACGGATGCTTTTACATTTAGATTTCCAAATGACGCGATAACAGAGGCGGAGGGGAGATACTTTGCATTGAAAAGTGAGTTTGTGTCATCTGTGAGTTCTGCTGTAAATGACAACTCGGGAGTCAGAAGATCAAAGAGATTCTTCCAGTAAAATCTTCCCTTGAACCGGTTTGACTCGGCTCCTCCCTCTGCGCTTTTCTTTATTCTTCCGCTTGCAGAGATTCCGGCGTAAAAAGAACTGAATAAATTCGAGTTGACGTCGATTGATACGCTTCCTGAGGAGAAATTGTTAGAGTCATTTGGCGTCAGCTTCCAGTTCATCTGCTCTATGAGAAGAGTTGCCGTCGTCTTTGCATTTCCGACGAAGAAATCTCCTGATATTGCCGAAGAGAATCCGTACATCCTCTGTTTGAAGAAAAATGAATCCGCAGTCATGTTGCTCCACTCCCTGTCAGTGTAATTGAGTGAAACAAGGGGCATGTTCATCTGAGAGAATACCGCGTAAAAATCGATGTTTTTCCTTTGAGGATTCATGTAATCGTACGACAGAGAGCTCTTTTCAAAGAAGCAGTCCGCATCTCCCCCCAGCGTTATCTTTCCGTCAAAAAGCGGGGATTTAAGCTTCAATGAAATATTTCTTCCTCCCGCATTCGGAAAGAATTGGACTCCTGAATTGAATTTTTCGGAAATGTCCGAAAGAGAGATCTCTGCTGTCAAATATTTCAACAACAGTGCCGCATTGACTCTCTGGGAGTATGTTAAAAGAAGAGAATCGTCTAAATTCAGATTGACCTTTGAAACAATATTGTCTTTTTCAGTAAAAAGAGAGCTTCTTGTCGATATCAATCCCCCGCTGTAAGAAGCCCTAAGAGCCTCTCTGAAGAGGAACAGAGAGTGAGAGTGGGAGATTACAGCATTGTCAAAGTCCGTGTAATAATCCCCTCTTGAAATGTCTGCAGAGCGTTTGAAGTTTAATAATGACTTCCATGAGGAGGTTGTTATTCCAAAGGACATATCCGCTATTCTGCCTTCTTTCTCGTCTTTTACCGCGTAAAGCCTGTCATATATGTCTCCTGTTCCGAAAGTGAAAAAGAACTTCCATAGAGCGACTCTTGCTTTCAATCCCATATATGAGAGATGCGACTCAAAAGAGTTTAGAGATGCCGGCCTTATTATGCCTGCCTCAATCGACTGGGAGGCTAACTTCACGCAAGAGTAAAAGTCCTCAATGCCTCCAACAGAGAGTTCGGAGGAGTTTCCTGCCGAGACTCTGGTTTTGTACTCAAAGGATGATACTCCGCCGTAGAATGAGAGCAGGGCGCTTGCTAAGGGAGAGCTTGAATTTCTGCCGTCATATTTCGAATAGATTGAAATAGAGCCGCGAAACAGACTCTTCAGAAAACCGGATGAGGCAAAGTTGAAATAGTATGTTTGCAGAAGAGCGCCGTCGTTTATCACGTCAAATCTGTATTTTCTGGGCTGGAATATCCTGCCGGGATTGTACGTGAGCAGATTCTTTCCCACTATGCACTTATCCGTGACATCCTCTCCGTCAACTATCAGATTAATGTTCTTCGCCTTTCCGTCTATATAAACCGCAAACAAAAAATCCTTGGGAATGAGATTCGTCTCGTCTGCCGGAGACAAAAGAATTGCCTCGGTCTTCTTGAATATTTCCTGTTTTTTCCGAATCACCTTGTTTTTAAATCGCTCGGACAAAAGCTTTGGGAATAAAACAATCTCATTGTCTTTTCTGGCCACCTCGAAGAAGTACGTGAAGTCCTTCTCAGGAAGAAGCTTGCTGTCAACCGATACTGAAGCTATCTTATCAGACAAATCCATTTTGAAGCGTTTCTCCTTCAAATCAGAATCGGTCAGTATGAGGTAGACCTCCTTCACCATGAAAGCGCCTTCGTTTATCTTCAGCACCATGCTGAAATTCTCATTCTCATAGAGTTCGTCAATCACGGCATAGGTTGTCTTTATCTCCTGTGAGAAGAGCAGAAGCGCTGACAGAGAAAGAATGGCAAATAATGTTTTTTTCATCTCACCTCTATTACAATGATTCTCTCTTCGCCGCTCTGATTTTTCATTTGTATCTCTATAGATTCGTTCTCATTTTCAATCTGGGACATGTCGAACTCTTCCGTGACACCTCCAAGCTTGTATGGAGTTGCATCTGCCAGTATGAGCCCGCTTTCCCCTGCGGATATTTTTGCCTCGCCGTATCCATTCATAATCCTGCACGCCCCTTCCAAACATATTACCCTGACCGTGTCTTTGCAGGAGTATGCATAAACCAACGCAGAATCAAAATCAATAACCGCATCCTGCGCTTCTATTCTCATCATACTTTTAAGAACCCCTGCCAGAAGAGAACCCTTCAGAAGAGAGACGACCTTCTCATTCTTCTCTTCGCCAGGAAACATGGATACAATAGCATCACTCTCTCCGCCGAGAGTCAGAGAGCCGTCATTGTCAATGAACTTTAACTTCATATAGCCGTTGCCCAGAGCCGATATTTTTTCGTTCTGCAATATTATGTCGCCTCTCTTTAGAAGCTCGAACTCGCCGTCTCTTAACGTCTTTGCCTCTCCCTTCGCCTTCTCAACAAATCCTATCTCAAAGTTCTCTCCGGCGCAAAGAGACGCAAAAAGAATAACCGCCAGCAAAAGAAAAATGGTTTTTGATGTCATTTCACCCTCACCCTGGCGATTTTTCTCTTTGACACTCTTATTGAGTTGAGAAGATTCATTAGTTCATTGTTCGTGGGAATCAGACCATTTATTTTGATTTCTCCCGTGAGAGAGTAGCCCTCCTCAACCGCGTTTTTGTACTCGCTCGTGTTTTCGAGTATTTGGGATATCAGATAGCTTCTCAATCCTTCTCCATGTTTGTCTGTCTGAGCAAAAATCTTGAAATACCCGCAGTCGCTTCTGAATGTTCTCTTCTCAAATCCCTCTCCTGCCGTGCACTCAATATACCATGCATACAGGATTTCTTCGGAAAATATGTAATCCGCATAATGATGGGAGCATCCGCTCACGTCCGCTTCATATACGGGAAACGCATTGAAAACGTCTTCTCTCGAATAGTAGTCACTCGCCTCCGCAATCCTGAGAGTGCAGGCCCCCTGGCTTGAAAAGAGAAAAAAAGGATTCTCAATCAAAAAACTCTCTGAAATTGAAACTGGATAAAATACCTTCGGTTCGGGAAAATCCTCCTGATGGCTAAAGCAGAAGAGAGCGGCTATCAAAAAAATCCCGAAAATTTTCTTTTTTTTATTCATCATGAATCAGGGACATGAAAAGAAGGTCAACGTATTTTCCGTCTTTGAAGGAGTGCTTTTTGAATCTTCCCTCTTTCTTGAATCCGAGTTTTTCATACATGCTCACAGCCCTTTTATTGAATGCATATACCTCAAGACAGACCTTGTGAATCTGCAGGTTTTTAAATGCGTAATCAATAAGAAGTTTTGAAGATTCATAGCCGAGACCCATTCCCTGAAACTCGGGAAGTATGCTTATTGTGAGCATTGCCCTCCTGTTATGCCATGAAAAATCGTGTAGAAGAATGGCTCCCGCGTTTGAATCGGTTTTTTTGTCTGCAATAACGAGAAATATCTCTTTTTTTCTGTTCATCGCCTCAAGCGTCTCCATTATCGCCTCTTGGTTGCGGGGGAACCTCTCGGCGAGATTTTTTCTGACCTCTTCCTCATTTATGAGTTTTTCGATGAAACCTGCCTCTCTTTTGGATGCGGGAATGAGAACGCATTTTTTCCCGCTCAAGAAGAATGCTCTTTTATCCATAAACCTCCGCCTTATAAGGAGAAGGGGGCTAAAAGCCCCCGCTCTCAGTTGATTTTTGTAATTTTATGAAGCTTGCTGTACCTCTGGCCGTCAACTCCCTCAATCAAAACCCTGATAAAGTAGATGCCGTTTGACAGCTTCTTGCCCGAGTCGGACTGGCCCTTCAGTGAGAACGCATGGAATCCTCTGTCGAGTTGCCCTTTGAATACGCTCTTTACAACTCTTCCTGCCGCGTCATAAACTGTTATTTCAGCTTTTGACGCAACCGGAACTTCAAGCATAAGATTCTCGTCCCCGCTGAATGATATTCCGGATGACGTCTTTAAATTGAACCTCTTCGCCACAGGCGCTTTTGAAATCTCAGCCTGCTCAATTCCGGCCGCAGAGTTTATTCTGAATGAATCGGATACGTAGTAGATGAAGCTGTTCGAACTGCTTGTGAGCTTCATTCTGCAGTTCTGGGATGCGAATCCAGCAGGCACAGTCCATTCGTAGCTTCCGGCATTCGTCAGATTGGCCACAATGCTCGAATAATTCAATCCGCCGTCGTACGAAAGTTCAAGATTGACCTGAGTTATCGAGCCGAGAGTCGTCCACGTTACAAAATACTTCTTTGTAGTGCTGAAACTGTCGGCGAGAACCGGTGAAGTGAAGTTAACAACCGGCTTTGTTATGATGAAAGTGTCTGAGACGGCAAAGATGTCAACCTGAGTTGAATTGCCGATCTTCACGAGAGCCGCGTCGGATGAAGCAATCGCCGGAACTGTCCATTCGTATGAGCCGTCATTGGTTTCGTCCGTCACTATGGTGTTCCACTGAACTCCGCCGTCAGTAGAGTACCAGAGATTTGCATCTGCAAAGGCTCCTTTAGCTCTCCACGTTAGGAAGTATTTTCTTCCGGCAATGAAAGTGTCCGTGACTGTGGGACACGTTATCGTAATATTCTGCGGAAGAATGGTGAATGCGCTTGATACGTCATTCACCGAGCTGTTGGACGGATTTGAAACTCTCACAAGGCATTCAGCTGAATTTGCCGACGGAAGAGTCCATTCAAAGTATCCGTTGTTAGTGGCTGAAGTGGCTATGTACGTCCAGTCGGTTCCGTTGTTGAGCGAGTACTCTATGTCAACAGCAGAAAGCGTTCCGTTCCATCTCCATGTGATATAGTATTTGTTTCCTGAGATGTATTCGTCTCCTGACACAGGCGAGAGAATGTCTATCGTCTGCGACGGAATCGAGAAGACAGGGCTTGTTCCGTAAACGTCAGTATTCGTGTAATTGACAACCTGCACGAGGCAATTTAAGGACGGAGTGTTCGGAACAGTCCATTCATAGCTTCCGGTGTTTGAAAGATTGTCTGCAATAAGGTTCCAATCGGTTCCTCCGTTGTATGAATACTGGAGTCTGACCGTTGCAATACTTCCTATGTTTGACCATGTTAGGAAATATTTTCTTCCGATTATCCAGCTGTCTCCCGCCAATGGGGAGTCAATGATAATTGATTGAGGAACAATGCTGAACGTTGAGCTCTGTCCGGATACCGACTCATTGGCAGAGTTGGTTATTCTGACGATGCATGCTCCGGATACAGCGCTCGGTATTGTCCATTCATAGCTTCCGGTGTTTACGAGGTTGGATGCGAGCAGATTCCACGTGGAGCCGCTGTCAACCGAATAGTAGACGTTGACATTGGCGACTGTTCCATCGCTCAGCCACGTCACGTAATATTTTCTGCTTACCACGAACTGGTCGGCGAACTTGGGAGAGACTACGTTTATCGTTTGAGAGACGATTTCAAACGTGTCGCTTGATGCCGCGACTGATGGGTTTGCCGAGTTGGATACGTTGATAAGCGCATTGGTAGAAGCGGCGGCAGTAGTCGGCACAGTCCATTCATAGTACTTTGCGTTTGAGGCTGATTCGACTATCGAGTTCCAAACCGTTCCGCCGTCAAGCGAATACTGAAGCTTGACGTTTGGTATTGAGCCGTTATTCTGCCATGTGACAGCATATTTTTTTGTCAGCATCCACTCAAAGTTTGAGAGGGGTGATGTGATTTCAATTCTCTGAGGCACAATGTCGAACACCCCGGAATTGGAGCTTATCGATCCGTCTGCAGAGCTTGAAACCCTTATTATTCCTGCGTTCGTCGCATAATCCGGCACCGTCCACTCATAGCTCTTAGCATTCGCCGCTGAAGCGGCTATAGTGTTCCAGCTTATTCCTCCGTCAACCGAATAGTCGATGTTAACATTTGAAATTGCTCCGCTGTTTTGCCACGCAATGAAGTACTTTGCTCCCACCACGAGACTGTCCGTATCAATGGGAGAAGTAACCGTTATGGACTGAGGAGCTATCGTGAAGAGCGATGATGAAGAGTTAACCGTAGTTCTCGCTTTGTTTGACAGTTTTACCAAGCACGAAGCGCTTGACACAGACGGAATCGGATTCAACTCATAGTATTGGTTTGAAGCC
>JAQVDU010000072.1 GCA_028698175.1 bacterium
CAACATATACCTTAACGGTTATGTACTGGCGGTTGAAAAAAATCTGACTCTTTTGATAAGGGTTAAAAAAATCGAAGAGGTAAGCCTTGACGAGGCAAAAAAAATTACGGAGCAGATTGTAAAGCTTTCGACTGAGATTTCAGAAAAGCTTATTGAGGATTTTAAAGTTCAAAAATTTGAAATACAATAAAAGGAGGTTAGTTTGAAAAAGGATTTGGTTTCGATTCTCGATTTATCTCAAAAAGAGGTGCTTGACATCTTTAAAATAGCGAAGAAGGTCAAGAAAGAAGTAAAACAGGGGAAATACAGAAATTGCTTCAATCAGATGACTCTGGCAATGATTTTTGAGAAGCCCTCGCTTCGCACGAGAGTAAGTTTTGAGACGGGCTTCACTCAGCTCGGAGGTCACGCGATTTATCTCGGACCCAAGGATATTTCTCTCGGTTCAAGGGAGAGCGTTCCTGACATAGCAAGAAATCTCGACAGAATGGTAAATATAATAATGGCGCGCACATTCTCTCACAAATCCATTGTTGACCTTGCAAAGTATTCAAAAGTGCCTGTAATCAATGCCCTTTCTGACGCGGAGCATCCCTGTCAGGTTCTGGCGGATTTTCTGACGATAAGCGAACACAAGGGAAAGCTTTCCAAGCTGAAATTTGCGTTTCTGGGGGCAGGCAACAACATGAGCCACTCGCTCATGCTTATATCATCTCTCATGGGGACGGATTTCTATATAGGAGTGGCAAAGGGATATGAACCTGAAGATTACTATGTGCAGAAGAGCAGAGAGCTGGCTAAGAAGAGCGGTTCGAAGATAGTGATTACTCACGATCCTGTGGAAGCCGCTAAAAATGCCGATATAGTTTATACGGACGTGTGGGCTTCAATGGGCGAAGAAGCTGAGAAGGATGCCAGGGCAAAGGCCTTCAAGGATTATCAGGTCAACGGAAAGCTCTTCAAACATGCAAAAAAAGATTCTCTTTTCATGCATTGCCTTCCAGCGCACAGAGGAGAAGAGGTGACAAATGAAGTCATTGATTCAAAGAATTCTGTTGTCTTTGATGAGGCTGAGAACCGTCTGCATGCGCAGAAAGCAGTCATGCTGAAGCTTTTGGGAGCGGAATGAAAAAAACTGTTTTCACTGCAAAAGCTCCTGCTCCTGTAGGGCCTTACTCTCAGGGAGTCAGAACAGGCAACATGCTCTTCATATCAGGCACTCTTCCCATAGACCCTCAAACAGGGGAGCTTGAAGAGGGCGATATCGAAAAACAGACAAAAAGGGTTCTTGAAAATATAAGGATAATACTTGAAAGCGAAAATCTCTCCATGGAGAGCGTGGTGAAGGTTAACGTCTTCCTTACGGATATGAGTCTTTTTTCAAGAGTCAACCGTGTATACGGTGATTTCTTCAAAGTCAATCCGCCGGCAAGAAGCGCTGTGGGCGTAAAATCTCTGCCGAAGAACTCCGAAATAGAAATGGAGGCAATAGCTTCTTATGAAGATTAGCAGTTTCTTCAAAATATCGGGCAGCGGAAACGATTTCATCATGATTGATAACAGGGGCGGCCAAAAAAGGCCGCCTCGCGAATACATTGAAAAAATATGCGCAAGAGGAACAGGCATAGGCGCCGACGTGCTTATAATGCTCGAAAAATCCGACAAACAGCTTGATTTCAAAATGGTTTATTTTAACAGCGACGGCAGAGAGGCTGACATGTGCGGAAACGGCGGCAGGTCAATAGTTCTCTTTGCCAAGCTTATAGGCGCAGTCAAGACGAATAAAGTTCTTTTTGAGTCAAAAAAAGCAGTTCACAGGGCAGAGATAAAGAAAGGAAATATTGTCAAGATTGAACTTCAGAAACCCCATTCGTTAAAAACAAACGTTTCCGTAAGTACGAAAGGCGGGATAGTCAAAGGTGGATTCATAAACACTGGAGTTCCACATTTCGTAACGGTTGTAAAGGACATTGAAAAAACGGACGTTGTCGGTTTGGGCAGGGAGATACGCCATTCTGAATCATTCTCTAAAGAAGGCGCAAATGTGAACTTTGTCCAGTTTAAAAATAATCTCCTTCACATCCGCACTTATGAGAGAGGCGTGGAGAGCGAAACTCTCGCATGCGGCACCGGCTCCGTAGCTTCAGCGATAATCTTCAGCATTTCAAAGAATCAACAACAGCCGATAAAGCTTTTAACCCGTTCAAAAGAGATTCTCACAGTTTACTTAGACCGAGATTTCGCCAACGTATGGCTTGAGGGAAAGGTGACGCTTGTTTTCAAAGGCACTCTATGCCTTTGAATCTGTTTTTTGTTTCGACATTGCTTTTATTGAATGCATCTGTCATAAAGAGCACTGACGCACAAATCGCAACCTTGTTTCTTCAGGACCCTGTTAAAAACGCTTCTGTTATAAAATCCGCCGAAAACTACGAGCTTGAACTCGTTTTAAAAGAGATTCTTCTCTCTGAGCTTGCCAAATCAAACAACCTGTCCCTTGCCAGGGCTCTTTTCAAGGAATTTGAAAGCTCATTTGAACAGGCTGTGAAGAGGTCTGTGAATCTGTCGACTGACCCTGAATTCTTCTTCTATTTCAAAGATCTCGGCTATAACATCGAAAGAGCCGAATTTGAAAAGAATAGAGTGAATAAAAAATCGTTCTCAGGCATGTCCTTTTTTATCGATAAATATCCTGTCCATGATTACTCAAAGGAATTATTCTTTCTGGCAAAGGACTCTCTCAGACAAGAGACGTTGGAGAAGTTTCTTTTGGCGAACATGAACGACAAAAACATTGAAAAATACCTGAATGCGGTTGAAATAAATCCTCAGGCAAGCTTTATCAGAAGCATTGTGAGAGGAGATACGTCGGAAATAAAAGACAAAATCGATTCAAACGCAAATCTTTTCAGAAAGACTGGGAAGAAAACCCGCATAAAATATTCGCATTTTCTAAACGATTCGGCTAAAACAAAATCAGATTTGTACTACATAGGAAGAAACCATGAGGACTTAAAAAATATCTATGATGCCCTGGAATGCTATGTAAAAGCAGAGGATGAAGAGGCTGTTCTCCGCGTCGCCGCCTTGATGAAAAATCAAAGCAAGCAGAGCATTCTGGCTGATTCAGTCATTCTCCATTACCCGTGCACTTCGGACGCGTTTCTCTATCACAAGGCAAAACTTTTAATGAGAATGAACAGGGAAGACGAAGGAGAAGTGATACTAAGCTCTCTCTCGGAAAAGTTTCCCGATAACCTGTATTCAATACGCTCATTCCTCTATCTCGGCAAAAGTTTCGATTCTTTTGGTTTGGGATATGAACCGGATTCGGCTCTTTTATATCTGTTCGCTGAATTCAAAAAAACAGGAAAAGAGCAGTTTTTCAATCGACTCGTATTTCGCCTGACGGAGAGCGGTTCAATGTCCCGAATCGACGCGGCAGTTCTTATGGACTCTCTGAAAATCCACAATCTCGCAATATACTTCGCAGAGACTGCCAAGCGCGCAAAAATGACCGGAGATTTGATAAAAATCCTCTATCCTGTCCCATATCTAGATCTTTTCAGAGCCGCTTCCGTAAAGTACAACCTTGATCTTTCTCTTCTTCTCGCTCTCGCTCGCGAAGAGTCATCATTCAACCCTGCGGCAGTCTCTTCAGCCGGAGCGAAGGGCTTGATGCAGCTGATGGATTTCACATATGATGAATATTACAAAGATAAAGACAATTTCAACATCGAAAAGAACATTGATGCGGGAGCCCACCACCTGTCAGTGTATATGAAGGATTTTCCTGACAATCCGGCAGAGGGTATAATGTCATACAATGCAGGCAAAGGAAACGTTAAAAAATGGAAACGGCTGTACGCTGACTGGGAGCTTCATCTTGAATCTGTGCCATTCATAGAAACAAAGAATTACGTGAAGAGGGTTTTAAGGTCTTTCTTCGTCTACAAATTCATCATTAAAGTATCATAAAGATTATAGACCGGTATCTGAAAAGAAGATTCAGGATCGATCACCGAATCGCTTCGCATGATTTTATAGAAGAGGGATGAAGAGAGCGTCTTTCCCGTCTTTCCGGCGAAACCTATATGCTCTCCCTTTTTGACTTTCGCGCCTACTGCGACTTTGATATTGGACAGATGAGAATACTGGGTCTGATAGCCGTTATGGTTTATTATGACAGTGCTTCCGTTCTTTTCGAGGTATCCCGCGAAAGAGACGTATCCGTCGGCCGATGCGAAGACCTTCTCTTCCGTCTCAGATACAAAGAGGATGCCTGTTGATGTTTTTACTGTCTGGGTGTACGGGTCGTTCACCTTTCCGAACCCCCTCAGAACCCATCCGTTGACCGGAACCAGAGAGGGAACAAATGTGCGCGCAGACCCTGAGGAGAGAATTTTCAAAGAAGTGTCTGAGACGCTTCCCAGATAATCGGTTATCATAATTAGCGTATCAAGATTTGATGTGAGCTTAATCTCATCTTTGTCTGTTTCGATAATTCCGGAGAGATACTTATACACCGGGATTATGTCAGTCATCTGAGATTTCAGTTTATTAACACCCTCTTCAATATTCTCCATCTTCTCCTTCAATTCACTGTCTTTGATTAAGAGAAGCTTCACTTCATCATTTGTCTTTTTCACTGAAGCGTATTTTGATATGTTTTTCAGATTGAGGGCGGACATTACGAGAAGGTAGGAAAGAAGCGAGAAAAGCAGAAGAAAGAGAATAGGAATAAAGACGAAAAGAAACTTGGAATGAACGGCTTTTTCCGAAGAATGAGGAATCACTGATACTCTCACTTTTCTTCTTTTGAAGAGTCTATTCATTGTAGGGCTCCAGTACGTTTTTAGTGAGTTCTTTGAGTTTGTTGACCGCCCGGTCCTTTATCTGCCTTACTCTTTCCCTTGAAATCTGCAGTTCATCGCCGAGCTCTTCAAGAGTGTGAGGTCTGAAATCATCAAGACCGAAATATTTCTTAAGGATGAACGACTCTCTCTCTGAGAGTTTTTGCAGCTGGGCTTGAAGAGTCTCTCTGTACCTTTTTCTGAACAGTTTCTCTTCAGGGGACTCTTCCGAGTTCTGCGAGATTGTGTCCGAGAGGTAAAGGCTCTCGTCCGACGATATCGGTTCGTTCAAAGAAACCTCGGTTTTGGTGAGATTCACTATCTGCTGAATTTCGTTTTCGCTCATTTCAAGTTTCTGTGAAAGCTCCTTGAAAGTGGGCATCTCTCCTTTGTCATTAAGCATTTCATTCTGAGTGCGCTCAATCAGATTCATTTTTCCCCTCTGGGAAAGAGGAACTCTTATATTGCTGTTATTCTCGAGAACGGCCTTCATTATTGACTGGCGTATCCACCACACAGCGTATGAGATGAATTTTACGTTCTTTGAAACGTCGAATTTTTGAGCTGCCTTCATGAGACCGTAGTTTCCTTCATTGATTAATTCGGAAAGGGATAAGCCCTTTCCCTGATACTCCTTTGCTACGTTGACTACAAACCTCAGGTTTCCCTGAACCAGCTTCTCAAGAGCTTTTCTGTCTCCCTTCTGCACTTTTAATGCATATTCCCTCTCCTCTTCGGGAGTGAGGAGAGGGAATCTTTTGATCTCCTTTAAGTATATCTGAAGAGATTTGTCGCCGAAGTCCCTGAAATTTATCGCATACTCCTTACTTTGTTTTCACCACTACCCAGATTGACGTATTTCCTCTCTTAACAGTCAGAAGAACATCCTTGTTTTTGCCGTACTTTTTAGCGGCGTTTTTATAATCCGAAATGTTGGCTATCTTGTCGGATTCTATCTTGATGATGACATCTCCTGTCCTTATTCCTGCATTCAATACTGGCGACTCACTATTTATACCTGTAATCACTACTCCATATTCGGATGTAATGGAGTATTTCGACTTGTTTTCATTTGAAATCTCCTCAACGGCAATACCCAGCCAGCTCTTTCCATCCTCCTTGATTTCACTGTTACCCTGGGCTGTTTCATCCTGAAGCTTTCCTATCTCGGCAACTATTGTTTTTTTTGCTCCGTCTCGCAAAATTACAATATTGACCTTCTTTCCGACAGGCGTTTCAGCGACTGCTATTCTGAATTTGTTGACGTTTTCCATCTTCTTGCCGTTGAATTCAAGTATGACGTCGCCTTCCCTCAGTCCCGCCTTTGACGCAGGCGTCTCCGGCTCTACCTGAGCCACCAAAATCCCGGTCTCAGTCTTATCCATCTTGAATTTTTCCTTAAGGTCTCCGGTAAGCTCCTGCGGCATAATTCCGAGATAGCCCCTTGATACAACTCCGTTTTCCCTCAGCTGGTTTATTACCATGACCACCATGTTTGACGGTATGCCGAATCCAATTCCGACGTTTCCGCCGGAAGGAGATGCTATAGCGGAATTTACGGCTATGACGTTTCCGTTGAGATCAACCAGAGGGCCTCCGCTGTTGCCTGGATTTATTGAAGCATCCGTCTGTATGAAATCCTGATACACAGGACCTCCCGAAAGCGCTATGTTAGAGCGGTTTTTTGCAGAGATGACTCCGACTGTGATTGTTCCGTCAAAACCGAATGGGTTTCCGGCAGCCATAACCCAGTCTCCGACCTCTATTTCGTCGGAATCTCCGAACTCGAGGAATGGCATATCCTTTACGTTCTTTATTTTTAAAACCGCTATGTCAGTTCTGTCATCGGTTCCCACTATTTCAACTTCGTCTCCCGAGAATTCTCTTCCGTCCGGGATTTTTATAGTTATTTTTTTGGCATCCCTGATCACATGGTTGTTTGTGACTATATATCCGTTCTTGTCAAATATGAATCCGGTGCCCATGGAAGTATTTTTATTTTCATATTCCGGCATATCCTTGAAAAAATCCCTGAAAAACGGATCGTTAAACGGAAAAAATGGAGAAACTTTTACGGTGCTTTCCGACGTGATGTGAACCACTGCCGGGGTGACTCTCTTCGCAAGCTCCCTGAAAGACAAGGCGCTGTAATTCCCGCCGTTAGTGCCATTGATTTTAACTGTTTCGGTCTGGCAGTTCGCTTTCTGCACAAGAGTCGCAGAGATAATGCCGCCTGCAAAGACAAGCGCGGCGATCACAGTTATAGTCAACAGACGCTTCACAAAACCTCCTTGTTGATTTATAATCCTATATTTTAATATTATAATCGGATATTGTCAATATAAAAAATCAAATGATTTTACTTGACAGCCAAGAAAAATGGCATATAGTGCGAAATAATGCAAAAAAAAGTCAAAGAGAGTATGAATCGCGAAGATTATGCAATTAAAGTGACATGGACAGGTTTCTTCGCAAATCTTACGCTCACGATGCTGAAACTTGCGGCTGGTATATTCGGCCGAAGCGGGGCGATGGTGGCAGACGCAGTGCATTCGCTTTCCGATTTTGCCACAGACATCGTGGTTCTTTTAGGATTCAATTTCGTAAAGAAACCCGCGGACGACGACCATAAATACGGCCATGCCAAGTATGAGACCCTGTCGGCTGTAATAATTGGCATGCTGCTCCTTATTGTGGGCTTCTATATAATGTTTTCCGGAGCAAAGAATATATTGAGTATTTTGAAAGGCGGAGATTTCGACAAACCGAGTCTTCTGCCATTCATTGCGGCAGTAGTGTCGATAATTTCCAAGGAATGGCTGTACAGATATACTATTAATGCCGGCAGGAAGATTAATTCCCAGGCGGTAATCGCAAATGCATGGCACCACCGCTCCGACGGATTTTCGTCAATCGGCACGATGATAGGAATAGGACTTGCACTCTTTCTCGGGGAAAAATGGGTTGTCTGCGACCCCATTGCCGCAATAATAGTGAGTTTCTTTATTATAAAAGTTGCTGTTGAGATAATAAAGGCAAGTTCCGGAGACCTGCTTGATCAGGCTCTGTCAAAGGACATTGAAGATGAAATGATTTCTCTTATAAAGGGCATAGATGGGGTTAAAAATCCTCATGAGATAAGGACGAGAAGAATTGGGAACGACTATTCCATAGACATTCACATTGAGGTGGACAGGGATTTGCCGGTGAGATGCGCTCATGAAATAGCCACAAACGTCGAGGATCAGGTAAGGAAAAAGTACGGGGAGAAGACAAATATAATAGTTCATATCGAGCCGTGCGAAAGAGTCGATGATGTAAACGGAGGAATATAACAAAAAGGGGGCTTCAAGCCCCCTTTTTAATCTATAAGAATTCTGCTATTCTGCTTTTTTAACGGCAAACTGGTTCACTGACGATACATTGACGCTGTTCACTGAATCGCAGAGAATGACAGTCGAAACTGTCACGGAATAGACCATTCCGTATTCAAGAGGAGCGCCTTCATACTTTATCTGTGAATCAGTTGTCTCCATCGCCCAAATAGAATCTCCCTTGTATCCTCTCACGAAAACAAGGTATTTTTCGGCTTTGTCAACGGTTGAAAACTCTATGCTGATGTCCTTTCCGTTAAGCGTTGTGTCAGTCGGAAGAGGGGAGAGAATACTTATTGACGGAACATTAATCTTGAAAGTGTGCATGGGAGTATTGTCAAGCGTAAGCTTGTAGGAGTAGAGACCAGCCTCTTTTATCTCCTCTGAATAGCTCCCCGATGTCTGAACCTCCAAACCCTTTGCGTTTGACCAGGATGTGTCATCCCCGAATGAGCTCTCTATAGTAATCATGTTGCCTTTGATTTCATTTATCGTCTTCCAAGAAAGAGTGGCATTGCCTGCCACAAAGAGTGAATCGCCTAGATTGATGTTTAAAACATCCTTATAGAGCTTCTTGGTTGAAAACTCCGCTTTATAGGTGTAATTGCCATCTATCTTTTCTACTTTTTTTGAGCAGCCGAATGAGAATATGACTGCCGCCGCAGTAATCGCCAGAACAAACCTTTTCACTTAAAAACCTCCTAGTTTGATTTTTTCAGCGTATTATATAGATGCGCTGAGAAAAGTCAAGAGATGAGGGTATATTGACATTTGAATTATGTCTTGTAAAATAAAACAATGCTCAAATTTCTGATTTTAGTTTTTTTTCTTGAAAACAGTTCCGTGATACCGGCAGGGTCGGATACTTTCGACATGATTGAAGAAACAAGCAACAAAAAATTCGAAATAGTGGTGAGGAATGAGGACTCTCTCTTCTTTATAAACGTAAGCGACAAAAACCTCACTTACATCGAGAATTTGAGCGTGAAGAACGACACATTCTACCTTGAGAGAAGATTCATCAGAATAGGATTCCTTAAAGTTGACCTAATATACTCTCCGAAGAGATTGCGTATGGTCCTTCCCTTTTCGGATTCTACATCATGGACATACCAGGGGACTGAAAACGGACCCGGGTACAAAAAGCATATTGAATCAAAAGGATTTATGAAGCTTGAAAAAGGGAATGTTTACATCTATAATGTAAGCGCCAGAGGCGGGAATGAGGACACCTCGACGGTTGTCTTCGATAAAGATTATTCTCTGCAGGAGATAACGATTCAAATCCCCAGCATACTGGGCCTGTACAAGCTTCTCGGTTTTAAATCCGAGAAGCTTATTTTAAGGAGAACAGATGACTTCGGTTTATGATTCTGTGCAGTTCGCCAAAGGAGTCGGCCCAGTAATGTCAGAGCACCTCTCAAAAATAGGGATAGAGACAATCTTCGACCTTATCACGTATCCGCCATTCAGGTACGTTAACAGGGAGATTACAGAAGGGAGGAAGATACGGGAGAATGAATATGCCACTTTAGTGGGGGATGTTATTCAGTGCGGAATGACCTATCTTAGGGGCGGGAGAAACATCTTTACCGCTGTTATAAAGAGCGAGAGCGGTTACGTTCATGCGAAATGGTTCAATAATCCGTATCTCAGGGATGCAATAAAAGAGAAAGACATCCTTGTGGTGAGCGGAAAGGTAAATATCCGCAGAGGCATGATAGAGATGCTCCATCCTGAATATGAAAAGTTTCCGGAGGAGGACATTGAGCTTATTCACACAGGAAGAATCGTGCCAGTTTACCATGCTTCCAAAGAAATTCCCCAGAGGTGGCTCAGAAAGGTGATTAAGGCAGGAACGGATGCCTACTCTTCCCAGATTGAAGATGACCTTCCCATCTCAATCAGGGAGAAGAATAACCTGATGCCAATGACCGATGCAGTCAGGCACTTGCACTATCCTCCGAACAATGAGGAGCTGAAGAGAGCAATAGAGAGGATGAAGTATTCGGAACTCTTC
>JAQVDU010000073.1 GCA_028698175.1 bacterium
CTTCTTCTCGTCAAGCTGTTTTTTGACTTTGTAGAGCGCTTCGGGAGCAGTGAAAACGCTTATAACTTCGCCTCCGTCCACAACGTCCTCTGCTCCGGCGTCAATCGCCGCCTCGAGGATTTCATCGAACTTATGCTTTGTTCCGTCCACCTCTATGAGTCCTTTTTTGTCGAACATCCATGCGACGGAACTCACGTCTCCCAGTTCTCTGCCGTACCTGCTGAATATGTGGCGTATCTCGCTTGTCGCCCTGTTCTTATTGTCAGTCACAACGTCGACAAGTATTGCCGCTCCGCCTGCTCCGTAGCCTCCGTATGTCACCTCTTCATAAACCACTCCGGGAAGCTCGCCGGTGCCCTTCTTTATAGCCCTTTCTACGTTGTCTGCAGGCATGTTCGCCTTCTTCGCAGAAGCGACAGCAGCCCTCAGCCTGGCGTTTCCCTCTATGTCGCCTCCTCCGTCTCTTGCGGCAAGAGTTATCTCCTTAATGAGTTTGGTGAATATCGCTCCCCTTCTGTTGTCTTCAACCGCCTTTTTTCTCTTGATCGTGCTCCACTTATTGTGTCCTGACATTTATATCCTCCTTTTTGATTATTTACCTTTTTCCGCCCGGCCTAACGAGAGGAATTGACTCTTCGCAAAGCTTGCATGATTCAGGAGCGTATGCCTGCGCATCCACATCCATCGCGCTGTAAAGAGGCCAGTCGAATTTCAAATCCTTGCTTCTGTTTATTAGAACTGCTAAAGCCTTTATGTTCCCTTTGAAGTCGCTCACTGCCTCTATCATCTGGTAAATCGACTTGCCTGTCGTGAGCACGTCATCCACAAGAAGAAGTCTGTGGCTTGAAGTGACCGGGGTTCCCCTGAAAAGCCCCATTTTTTCCTCTCTTTTCTCAATGTATGCCGCCCTGCACTTGAGCTGTCTTGCGAATTCGTATGCGACTGCTATTCCTCCCACAGTCGGCCCAAGAACATAATCGATATCCCTAAAAGACATTTTCTTTATCGCATTCGAAACAAGCTCCACAAGAATCTTGGGGTTTTCAAGAAGGCGGAATTTTTCAAAATAGGTGTCAGAGTGCAGACCGCTTGTCAGAAGAAAATGCCCCTTCTGTATAACGTTCTCTCTCTCAAGAGTCTTTAAGTCCATCCTTCATCTCCTTTAAAATGCTCTTTACCGTTTTTAATTTGTTCTGCGCCTGAAGAATCGGTCTGCCTACTACTATGTAATCGGCTCCGTCCTTCATTGCGGAATATGGCGTGGCTGTTCTCTGCTGGTCATTCTTATCGCTTCCAGCCGGCCTTATGCCGGGAGAGAGAATGAGAAGCTGCTTTCCGTAATTTTTTCTAATGCTTTTTATCTCCTGAGGAGATGCGACGACTCCTGCTATTCCTGCCGACTGGGCGGCTCCTGCAAGTATCACAACCTCGTCATCTACTGTTCTGTTTGTGGTTCCGATGACGTCCATCAGGAATGCCGAATCAAGCGAGGTTAGAAGAGTCACTGCAAAGACTATCGGAGCGTGTTTTCCGTCATTCTTTCTTTGCCAGAGCATTTTAGCGACTCCCTCCATCATGTCGAACCCTCCCATGGCATGAATCGTCAGCATGTCAACACCCATATCCAGAGCTGATTTCACTGCTCCCATTACTGTATTGGGAATGTCGTGAAACTTAAGGTCGAGAAATATCGACTTGTCGTGTTTCTTGAGCATTTCAACAACCTTTTTTCCCTCTTTGGTATAGAGCTGAAGCCCCACTTTATAGGTTGTGATTGAATCTTCAAGTTCCATGACGATCTTTTCAGCATCGCTCTGCCTTTCAACGTCGAGCGGCACTATGAGCCTGTCATTTATCTTCATTGTCACTCCTTTATTGATCCAATGAGTTCATTTATGTCTTCAATCTTCAAATCCTTCATTCTCTCTTCAAGTTCAACGCAAAGCTCTTCAAGAACTGACGGCCGGACAAGAAGCTGAGTTCCCACCTGGACAGCGGAAGCTCCCAGAATCATGTACTCAAGAACGTCATCAGCTGTTCTGACTCCTCCTGCCGCGATAATAGGTATGGAAATTTTCTTTCTCATTTTGTGGACATTCATAAGAGAAAGCGGCTTAATGGCAGGACCGGAGAGACCCGCCTGCTTGTTTTTGAATACAAAACTTCTGCTCTTTACGTCAACTGCCGTGCCTATGTAGGTGTTTGTGAAGGTTATTCCGTCAAATCCCATATCCTCGGCTATTCTGCCTATTTCAAATGAGTCTTCAAATGCAGGAGAGAGCTTGAGAAGCAGAGTTTTTTCAGTCATTTTTCTCACTCCTGAAAGAAGAGAGGTTGCATCCGCGGCAGATGAGTTGAACGAAATCCCGCCGTGGGCTACGTTGGGACATGAGATGTTTATCTCATATCCGTCAAATCCTTCTCTTGAGTCAAGCATTGCAATCATCTTCTCAAGTTCGCTCTTTTCAAAAAATGCCAGATTCAGGAATTTGACGCATTCCATATCCTTAATTTCAGGCAGAATGTTTTTTATGAAATAATCCACTCCCCTGTTCTCGAGCCCGATGGAGTTCAGAAGCCCGCCGTACGTCTCCATGATTCTGGGCATCTCATTTCCCTTTTTCTCGTTTAATGTTATCGATTTTGTGACAAATCCTCCGATTTTTGAAAAGTCATTGAACCGTAAAAGTTCATTCCCCCAGCCTGAACAGCCGCTTGCCCCGAGGATCGGTTTTTTGAGAATTGTCTTGCCTATCCTTATGTGCGTTTTAATCATATACTATCCTGTTTCCGTCCAGCACGGGGCCGTCAGTGCATACCTTTCTGAACGTGTTGTCGTCATATTTAACCATACAGCCGTTGCAGAGCCCCACTCCGCAGGCCATTATCTCTTCGCACACTGCGAAGTATCTTTTTCCGTTGATGCGCTCTTTGACGCCCCTAAGCATCTGTTTGGGTCCGCATGCAACGACCGTGTCAAAATCAAATTCGCCTATAAAATCAGTCACTCTGCCTTTTCTCTTGTTCAAACCGCTTTCAGAGGCATAAATGCACTCAATTCCCAAAAAATCAATGACCTTTCCGAATTCTCCTTCTCTGTCTCCGAAAATCATCTTAATCTGCTTTGTTTCTCGAATGAATGAGTTGATCCCGGCTATGCCTATTCCTCCGGCTATGAAGAGAGTTCTCGTAAAGTCGATTTTCTCTTCGAACGGCTTTCCAAGGGGGCAGAGAATGTCGGCTGATTCTCCCGCCTGCATCTGAGTGATTGCTGTCGTGCCTCCTCCGATCCTTTTGACAAGCACAGAAACCTTATCTTCAGAACAGCTGAATATCGAGAATGGACGTCTGAGGATTTTTTCTTTGCTTGAATGAAGAATGCTGAGAAACTGACCCGGGTATATCAAGGACTTGTCGCTCCTGCTGAATGTCATGAGAAATATATTCTCTGAAATTTCTTTCTTATCTAAGAGTGTCGCAGACAAAACGCATCTCCTTGAGTCTGTCGTCCGCAAGAGCGGAGTATTCGGTATTGGGATAATCTTTGATTATGTTTTTCAGATACCTGCAGGACAAAGAAGAATCATTCTTCTCCCTAAGATAGATATACGAAAGCGCGAACATGCTCTTCGGTGCATATACGGATTTAGGAAATGAATCGGCAATCGATTTGTATTTGGATATGGCATCATCGATTCTTTCAAGATTAATATAGTTTATCTCTGCCAGAAGGAATCTGTTCTCTATGTTCTGCTCCGCATTCTCTCCCAGAGAGTCATTGGTGAGAGAAATGAAAAGCTCCAGCGATTTGACTTTCATCTCTGATTCAGAGTAAAGCTTAGAATTTTTCTCGTTATTCACAATCTCCCTGTAAGATTCGAGTGCCTTCTCATAGTCGGCAAAATATGATTCGTACAAACCTCCCCTATAGAAAAGAAGAGAATCCTTTGCCGCGGGGTTTGTCTGAATCAGAACCTCATTGAGAAGCTTCAGAGCTTTTTCATACTCTCCGGTTGCTGAAAGTGTCCTCGCCTTCATAAGGTAAAGAGAATTTCTTAAAGCATGGTCCTGAAAAATCCTTATGCCCTCGTTTATCGATTTTTCAGCCTTCTTCATTTGGTTTTGCTTGAGGTAGAGATCTGTTAGTATTCTGTAATAATCAAAGGATTCATCCTTTGAAAGCTTTCCCGGATTCACCTTGTGAAGGTAATCAAGCGCATCTTCATGGCGACCGGCGCTCCACTTTGTCTTTCCTGACAGGAATTTAATCCTATTGTTTTTTTTGTCCTTCTCAGAAAGCTGGTTGATGAAAGAATCCGCCTCGCCGAAGCTCTTTTTTTCAAGCATAATGCCTATGCATTCGGATGCGGCCTCGATTCTTCTGCTCTTGTTTCTCGCGGCTACCTGCAAAAATATCGTCTTTGCAATTTCGCTTTCTCCCTGCAAAAGGTAGGTTTTTCCCATATAGAACAGGCCATCTTCCGAAAACTTGGAGTTCGGAAAATATTCAAGAAGTTCCGTGAATTTTCTTATCGCTTTGGTATACTCTCTGTTATACATATACGCTTTGCCTATAAGCATCAGCGCGTCGTCAACATACTCGGATTTTGAATGAAACTGGAGAATTTTCGATGATTTTTCTATTGATTTGTCCAAAAGAGCCGTATTGACGCTTCCTCCGTTTTGAAGAGGCCTTACTCCGTCTTCATAGTACTTTTGCGCATTGTAGAACGTATTAAAATAAGCGCATGACGTCACGGCAAGAACAACTAACACGACAAATGCAATTCTAAAATTCATAATTGATTATTATATCATAATAATAAAAAAAATAAAGGTGTTTTGTCAGAACTGGAAGTATATGAAAGACGCCGGATTTATATAGGTGCCGAAGACGATCAGTCCGAAAATGAAGATCGCATAAACCGCATACCTTAAAACCGCGGGTTTCTCCTTAAGCATAGTGCGGATTCCTCTGTGCCTCTGAAGGAGATGGACCCCCTCCATGAAGATAATCACTGCTATTGATATAACAAAATCTATTCTTTCCATTCCCATTTTCTTCATAGCGCTTTCGTCAAGCGAAACGATTTCGGCAAAAGTTCTTTTGAAATCATGCGGTATCTTTGATATGACGTAAAAGGCATCTGAAAGAGTGTTCGCCCTGAAAAATATCCAGGCGAAGAGCACAAGAAAAAAAGTGAAGGTGATTTTTGTAGCATTAAGCAGGGTTTTATGTTTTGTCAGCTTGTGACGGAGCTCGAAACTTCTCACTCTCTTGGAAAGAAACGTCTCCGCCACCATATAAAATCCGTTCAAAGCGCCCCAGATGACAAACGTCGTGTTTGCTCCATGCCATATTCCGCTCACCAGAAACGTAAAAAAGAGGTTGAAATACCATTTCGGGACGGATACCCTGCTTCCTCCAAGAGGTATGTAGAGGTAATCCCTGAACCATGTTGAAAGTGAAATATGCCATCTTTTCCAGAACTCCGAAATGGATTTGGAAAAGTAAGGCCTGTTGAAATTGTCCATCAGTTTGTATCCCATTATCTGCGCGGTTCCGATGGCTATGTCCGAATAACCGGAAAAATCGCAGTATATCTGAAAAGCGAAGAATACTATCGCAGTGACAAACTGAAACCCCGAATAATCGGATGTATTGTTGAAGACTGTATTGACAAGAACGGCAAGCCTGTCTGCTATGACAATTTTTTTGAAAAGCCCCCAGAGAATCAGTTTGCCTCCGTCAAGGCATCTCTGAAGGTCAAAATTGTTTTTCCTGAAGAACTGGGGAAGAAGATTTGTCGAACGTTCTATCGGACCTGCCACCAGCTGAGGAAAAAATGTAACGTACAAAGCGAACACTCCAAGATGTTTTTCTGTTTTTTCCCTGCCTCTGTACACATCAATCGTGTAGCTGAGGGTTTGGAAAGTGTAAAACGATATTCCGACGGGTAGAAGGAGGCTGTGGGAGAAAACCGGAAAATCAAATCCAAAACGAGCGAAGAGCGATGCTATCAGAGCGTTTATGAAATTGAAATACTTGAATACAAATAAAATCAGAAAACTCGCGCACACTCCGAAAAGCATATAGAATTTTTTTAATCCTTTTTTTTCGCTTCTGGAAATCATTATTCCTGCCGTATAATTTATAAGCACGGCCGCCACCATTAGAACCGCGTACTCAGCCCTCCATGCCATATAGAAATAGAAGCTCGACAGAAGAAGCCAAAACCAGCGGAATCTGAAAGGCAAAATGAAGTACAATATTGCCACTATGGGGAGGAATATAAAATATTGAATGGAGTTAAATAGCATTTGACTCCTCCCTGCGAACGATACTGTCGATCATCTCTGAAAAAATACCCGCTCCACTCTCGTTTATATGTTCGCCGTCATAGAAAAACGAATCCTCGGCCAGATAGCTCCGGAAATCGAGATAGACTGCTTTATCAGCAGTCTTGATTGAATCCGCTATGTCCAGATAATCATCGATTGTCTTTTTTGTGTATCTTTCGAAATAAAGGTCATGCATCGGAGTATTGACAAGGTAAAGTGTTATCCCTCTCTTTTCGCACATCAAAGATATTTTTTCAAGATATTCGCGCATCAAAAGAGACGAATCAAGGTTCTTTGTATTCTTTTCTACGGCAAGCTTTTTCTTATGCTCGTCTGTCAAGTTGGCTGTAGTCATATTTTTATAGCCGCCCCAGATTTTCACGGCATACTCTTTTTTGTTTGATGCGAAGTTTATCATCAGCAGGTCATTGTTGTAAAAGTTAAGCGGCAGACCAAACTCGTATTTCAATCTGAAATAGTTGAAGAGGTCTTCTGATTTTTCTTTGACAATTCTCCTTCCGCAGGAATCCAGAAGAAGAAAGTTGTGCTCAAGAAAAAACGTTCTGTCCTTTATGACTCTTTCCTGCTCCCGGCTGAGGTTATGGTATGAAAATCCAAGTATCACAGCTTTTACGGTATTATTCTTTTCAAGCGCCCACTTAAGCTTATAATAGGTGAAGAAATAATTTTCATTGCTGTACGTAAAACTTGCAGCGTTTGTCATCAAACCGGGATTCAAGGCAGTCTGAGTGTGAGAATCTCCGGCGATAAGAACTCTGACATTCTCCTTTATTTCGGGAGAATGCACTGTCATAGCTTTGTTTATCAGCTGAGTGTTTATAAGCGACCAGAAAAACAGAACAGTCATTACTGCGGCAGAAAATATTATTACCTGCAATCTTTTCATAATGTGAATATTATGCCTTTCAAATAAAAAATGTCAAGAAGGCCGAAAAGAATATTGATTTTACCCGCTCCTCCTGCTATCATATGCATAAAAAGGAGAGAAGATGAAAAAATCGGTATTTTTGATTGCTGTAGTTTTCTTACTGTCATCCTGTTCGCAGAACAACTATGATTTTGACATTGCCAGAGAGGACAAGCTTCCGACAGACATCGAGAAAGTTTTTCCGGAGAATGATATTTTTCCTCCAGTGATGAATTCGGATCTCTGGGAATCCCCAGTACCGATGGTCGGCCCTGTAAACACGCTTGGAGCGGAGGATTCTCCTTTCATCACAAAGGATATGAACCGTTTTTTCTTTTTTTTCACTCCTGACGTAAGGATACCTCTCACAGAACAGCTTATAGACACTGTCACCGGAATATGGATGTGCGACAGGAGCGGACTCTCTTGGACTGAACCGAGAAGGGTTTATCTTGAATCCATAGAATGCCTTGACGGATGCGCTTACGTGACTGGAGATACTCTCTATTTTGCCTCCGTCAGAGCAGGAAACATAGGCGAAATAGATATCTTTACGGCAGTACGGAGCGGCGAAGAGTATGTTGACGTGACAAACTGCGGAGATGGACTTAATGTAACGTATGACATAGGTGAGTTTCATATATCTGAGGATAAAAAAACTCTCTATTATGGAAATTACAATGGAACCGACTATGACCTTTATTATCTGACTTACGGAAGCGACGGATGGGAGAATCCCACTGAGATAATAGAGTTAAACACGGAGAAAACAGAGTTCCAGCCCTGCCTGACATATGACGGAAATGAATTATGGTATACATCTGACAGCAAGTTGGGCTATGCGGGTCCAGCGGTTTTCCGTTCAGTCAAAACAGGAGACGCATGGGGAGAGCCGGAGGAGATAATATCCAATTTTGCAGGGGAGCCGTGCGTTGACAATGACGGAAATATATATTTTGTACACCATTATATGGACTCTTCAATGAATATAATCGAGGCAGACATATACTTCTGCAAAAAGAAATAGGAGAGTCACGCAGGCGGCAGAATTATAAAGTGCACAGGCGCGCATTTGCCGGTAAAATAGAAACTTCAGCTGTGCAGAATTCAAATTTATCCGCTAATTATTCTGAAACCAGATGGCAAAATCCTCTATGGTTTTGAGATTTTCCATTTTTTTCATTATTTCCGAATCCCTCTTTGCTTTGCTTTGGAAATGTTTTTTCCTGTATCCGATATCCGCCAGATGCTCTTCTATCATAAGCGAGTAGTTGAAATAGCAAAGTCTCTTTGATATTTTCAGAGATTTCAGCATAAACTGTATCGCTTTTTTTCTCTCTTTTTTTCTTTCAAGCATTTTTCCCAGAGAAAAGCAAAGCTGAAGCAAAGCAAGAGTTTTCATTCCGCTCTTCTCTTCCTTTAAGATTATCGCCTCTGCTTTATGCCGGTTTATTCTCTCATTCTCAATATCCGCAATTGTCATCATCATAATGCATTTATGTCTGGAAACCTCCCTAAGCTTTGTTTTTGAGACGAATTTTTCGATTTTTCCTTTTATTTTCAAAATCTCTCCGGCATCACCTCTCCGGTAAAAGTGATTGAACATGATGTCAATGTACATTTGATAAGGAGGAGTGTTCATGGCGCCAAGAAGCTCTTTTGCCATTTTGACGCCCTTATCATGGAAACTTCTATCTTTTGTCTGGAGGTATTTTAAAATCAAAGCTGCAGTGGAGATGTCTATTTTATGTTTATAATCGATTACTGCGTCGGCCAGCTTATAGCCCAGGCCGTATCCGCCTCTTTCATAAATAAAGAGCATTATCAGTATCATGTTGTATGGAACCTCGACGGGATGGTCAATCTCCTGCCCGTAGAGAAGGCCTTCGTAAAAACATTTCATGCAGTTTTTGGCGTCACCCGCCGCCATATACGAATTTCCCAGATTCGTAACCATCAGAGGCATGTCATTCATCCTCATATCCTTCTTGACTGTATCGAAGACCTTTTTGTGATATCTTAGCGCCTTCTTCTCATATTTTTTTTCTCCAGTGATAAAAAATTTATTTGAATTTATTATTGCAAAGCTGTTGTAAAGAGAACCTATGGAATCAATCTGTTTATGTTTTTTTGCCAGTCTCATGTGAAGCTTTGCGAATTTTTCCGCCTTCTCAAGTTCATTTGTGTGAAGATATATGGAGATGATAAGTCCATAGTACTGCATGGTTGAAAAATCGTCTCTGAGCTTCTTTTGCTTTTCTGCCAGCTTTTTAAGATTCTTTTTAAGTTCCTCTCTTTTTATAGTTTTGAAGAATATCAATGCTGATACAGCCGTAAGATAATCAAACTCCTCCTTCAGGGTCATTTTAATATTTTTCTTGATATTTCCGTATATGGTGAAAGCGGCTCTGAGGTTCTCACTCTCCTCTGCTATTTTCGCCTTCAGCATCAGATACGAATAATCCTTTCCGGCTATTTTTCCGTACATGTCAAGCATTTCACGGCCTCGTGAATAATCTCTCAAAAGGTTTACAAGGCCCCATGCAACCGATTCCACGGATTTTTTTTCGTTCTCCGACAACTCATCTTTAAGCTTTGAGCATTTCTCATATGCAAGTTCTAAAAGCTCCATATCAAGATGCATGGCTGAGATTTCAGGAAATAATCTTAATGCTCTCAGAGAGTCGGCCGGCAGAACAACCTCTTTTAAAACTTTTTTCAGCGCATGCGAAGAATAAACGGGATTTCTTTCTGCGAGGAATTTTTCGGCGGCTTTTAAAAACGCGCCTGGCGCCTTATCATTTTTGGCTGAGGAATAGAAATCGCCGGCCTGAAGAAGCATATAACCGTTAT
>JAQVDU010000005.1 GCA_028698175.1 bacterium
TTGCCGTCCAAAGAATCGCAGAAGAATGCAGAATAGAGAATTCCGGCGAAGACCCTTCTGTGAAGTTTGTCAAGATTAGCCTCCGGCGGAGAGAATCCAGTGTCAACTTCAAACGTGAATGGCAATGTGGTTATCCCTTTGACATATTTCGTATAACCGTATATCCAGTCGTCAGAGTCGCCTGTTGTAGGATAGAGAGCATCGGCCTTCTCCGGCGTATAGTATCCGGTGCCGTTCTGTTTGAGAATTTTTGATGCTATCCTTGTTCCGAGAGAGGAAATAAGCTCATTATCCAAAACTGTATCAGCGCTGCTTCCGTATGGCCAAATTACAAGCTCCGAGTATGAGTGAAGAGAAATTGATATATCAAAATCATAATCCTTAATCAGCTGTTGGATGTAACGGGTCTCTCTTTCACTGTTCGGATAGGGACCGCAGTAGATATCCGTGTTTGGATAATGTGACGTGCTTGAATTGTAAATGTTGCCCCACTCGCCGTCTCTCTTTCCGTCGCATGAACCTCCGTAGTTTCTGTTGATATCGGCTCCGTAAAATCCGCCTCTTAGAGTTCTGTTTTTTCTCCACCACTCATCGGAAGTCCTTGAATAATTGTAACCGTCCGGATTCACCGTAGGAATGACCACTATGAAAGTCGAATCCACGAGATTCTTTATTGCCGCATTTGAAGAATATGATTTAAGAATGGAATCAACAAAGAAAAGCGAGGTCGTAACGGTCTGCCACTCTCTCGCATGATGGTTCGCCATCAATAGAAACTCGTCATTTACTTGATCGTATGACGGGTTCACGCCGTTTATCTTCAGCATTTTAATCGGATTCCCCAATACTGTGAATCCTAAAGTTTCAAGGTCCGTTAATGCAGGATACAGAGAATGAAGTTTATCGATGGAATCGTTCACCTGAATAAGAGTTGGATAAGTCGCTTTAGAATCGATTCTATTAACTTTTGAATACTTCACCATCATAAGGTCAAGCAGTTGAATCTGGGAATCGTCGGCGACAATGTCTATATAATCATTTCCATACCTGCCTGCTACGTCCAGCTCCTTGAACTTGTCCTGAATTCTGTAAAAGTCTGCTTTTGAAATTCTCACAAGACTTTCAGACGAAGCAAGCAATGGGATCAAAACGAGCAATGCGAATAATGCTATTCTTCTCATTTCATCTCCTTATGACAACTGATTTTTCTTTCATAAAAGTCGCATATTCAACATAGGAAAGCGCGTGGCGCTTTAAATGGTCTGCCGATTCTCTTCCCAATACTTTCTTTATAGCTCCGGGCACTCCAGCGACAAGAGAATAAGGAGGAATTTTAACACCCTCCTTTATGATTGTTCCGGCCGCTATAATAGAGCCCTCTCCAATCACTGCTTTGTCCAAAACAGTGCTGCCCATTCCTATAAGGACGCAGTTTTCGACAGTGCAGCCGTGAAGTATCGCGCCGTGTCCCACAGTAACATAATCCCCTATGACGCATGGAAGTTCTTCTGTGACGTGGCAGGCGCATAAATCCTGTATGTTTGAATATTCTCCCAGCTCAATAAAGTTGATATCGGCTCTTAGAACCGATTTAAACCACACTGAAGACATTGTTTTGCACCTTACGTCACCTATAAGGGTCGCATCTTCAGAAAGGTAGAATGGCGACTGCGGTTCTTTATCAGAAATTCTTATCAGCATTTGACTTCTCCTTTATTCTGTATGAAAGTATTTTGAAATCCGCAACGATATCAAGGTTTTTCGCAATCATTTCGTTGCTGTCGCTTATGATTGTAGGACTGAGATTAAGAACCGATTTAACGGACGTTTTATTCAGAATCTTCATCACTCCTCCCACTTCATCCACAGGCACCGCGAGAACGGCTATGTCTATCATGTTTTGTGAGGCATAGTTCTCAAGGTCGTTTATGTGATGAACCATTATTCCGTTTACCTTCTTTCCTATTCTCTCTGTATCGACGTCAAAACCGGCGAGTATGATGAATTTGGATTTGGCAAGCCTTTTGTAATGCATCAGGGCGGTGCCGAGCCTTCCGACGCCTATTATTATGACCGAACAGTTTCTGTTAAGTCCGAGATTGTTCTCTATAATATCTATAAGAACCTCGGTCTGATATCCGACTCCCCTCTTTCCGATTGAATTGAAGCATGAGAGGTCCTTTCTGACCTGAGCGTCGGTAATGCCCATGAGCTGAGCTATTCCCACTGAAGATACCGACGTTACTCCCTTGTTTTTAAGCAGGTACAGGACGTTCAGGTAATCGGTTATTCTTCTTAATGTATATTTCGGGATTGTTTTACAACCTTCTTTCATCGACTCCTCCGTTTTCTAATCTTTTTAACAACACCGGATTTATTGCGTCTGACCTGCACACCGCTGAGCATAGCATGCATCTTATGCATTTATCATTTATCTTAAGTTTGTCTTGGTTTATTTCTATGGCATCGGCTATGCACACCTCAATACAATCCCTGCAGAGTGTGCACCTTGATAAATCTATAAAAACTCCTTCGGACTGTGTTTCAAGGCATTTATCTTTGCAGCGTACTTTAAATCCGACTGACCTTGCAAAATACTTGAGCTGAAGAAGAGATTCAAGAAGCTTCCCGAGTTTAATCATGTGTACATCTCCATCGGCGACAGAAAAAGCGAAGCTAAAACAAGATCGATGTCGTCTATTGACGATTGTTCAATAAGATTTTTCAAGAAATCTCCTGAAAGAGCATACATGGGGCTTCTGAATTTGACGTTAAGAGGTTTTGGCGATCCGTCTGATTCAAGCAGGCAGACAAACTCTCCGTTGACTCCCTCCACCCTTTTAAGAACGATTCCCGGTTTAACTGTGATCTTGCCTTTTTCATATGAATCTCTGTTTATATAAACTGATTCGTTTGGTATTTCAGTTAATATTTTTCTTATCATCATTATGGAATCCGATACTTCATTTCTTCTGCAGAGGAGCCGGTTATAAACATCCGAATCTTCATAATAGCGATTGACAGCATACTCTTTTCTGTAAACTTCATACGGGAGTCTCCTTCTTAAGTCAAAAGATATATTTGCGGCTCTTGCAGTCGGACCTGTTATACCGTATTCTTCAACCATTCGCCTTTGTGCTTTGCCGACTTTTGATGTACGCACTCTGAAAAATTCGTTCTGGAAAAGTATTTTATCAAAATCATTAAGCTTATTCTCCAGAAGGTCAACATCCTTCTCTATCATTTTCATGTTTTTCGAGAGAATCGGACATCTCACGCCGCCGGGTATAATAAACGGTGCAAAGTATTCATTCTGCTTGAGCGCTTTGATTAATGTGCGAGTTCTTACAAGTTCCGAGAGCGACCAGTTTTTTGCTATTTCAAATTCAAGTGCGGAAGAAACATTGAAAACATTCAGGAAGAATGCGGATATTCTGGAGAGTTCAAGAGCAATGGTTCTGTAGTGTCTCGCCGTTTCAGGCACATCGGTTTTATTCAGTTCTTCAATGGCGGAAGCATACAACTCTTCACAGGATATGCTGTCAATGAAGCTTAGCCTGCTAACAAAAGGAATGTTTTTCAGATAATCTCTTTTTGTAAAGGTCTTTGATTCGTTGAATCGCTCCGAGTCAAAACAAAATTCAGGTTTGACTATGCTCGCATTGTCTATAAAATAGCTTATCTTCATTCTTCCGTTGACAACGTCCCTGTCCGGCGAATATTCGAAGCGCGGGTACCTTTTATTCATGCTCTTCCCCCTGTGCTTCAAGATTCTTTACATAGTAGGAAACGGTAGACGGATTGCCCTCAAAGACAATGGACGTGTCATTATATATCATCTCTTCGTACTGAAATGCGTTTTTATAGATCATCCCGATAGTTGTATAAACCGGTGTATCGGCAGAAAGCGTAGTGCGCACAATAACCGGTATTAAAATTTTTCTTGAAGAAAGAACGTAAGTCAAAGTGAAACTCTCATTGATTTTTGTGCATGTCATCAAAAGAAGATAGCTGAATCCCCATTTGGTGAATAAAAAATCCAAAAGAAACGTTAAGGCATTTTTTGGCGTATATATGATTATATTATTTGTTTCCTCTCTGTATTCGGCCGTAGAGCCGGTAACCATTTTAATATCGTGCAGAAGGAATCCGGATTCATAGTATCTGCCGCTCATCCATTATCTCCTTTAAGAACTTTTCTGCAGCGCAACAACTTTTCAAAAACCTCTTCCGGATGCGGGGGGCAAGATTTTATGTGAAGGCATAATCCCTTGTCAGGTTCGGAGGATATTTCGCAGTTTCCTTCCATAATGCATTCCCCTACTCTTACGACAGGTATATTTTTCTGAGCTGATTTTATGAGAAGCGACAGCTCTTCTGCAGATTCCCTGCTTATGAACCCGTATACTATTATGAAATCGGCGGCTTTTATGGATTTTGTTTCACAGAAACCCATTGATTCGATGTCAATTGCAGGAGAAGAAAGGTCTGTGATTGTCGGAAGACAGCATCCGGATCCATATACAAAATAGAACATCGTAAGGTTCAATTGAATTTTCCTCCCTGAAGAACAACTACAACAGCTAGCAGAATCAGCATAAGTGAATTGAAAAGTGTGTTTTCTTTTGTGCCCATCTTTGGAAAGATAGTGGAAACAAGTGAAAACAGAGTGTGTATTGCTAGCAGTTTTAAAAGCATGAAGAGTATTGACGATGCGCCGCCGAAATACAAGTTAATGAAGAATGCGTAAAGCGAATATCTGAAGATTCTTGCGAGAATCCAAAGGATGCTTCTTGTGTTGTTCTTTTCATATGCCAAGTTAGCGTCATTCTGTTCGGATATACCCCCGAATGGAGGAAAACCGGCAAATGCGAAAAGTGACAAAAATGACAGTGAAAAAATCGCCGGGTTTCTTATGACATTCCATGAATTCAATCCGTTCTGCTGAATAAAAACAACTCCGCTCATATACTCAAGTCCGTTTACGTGAAGCATAGACAGAATCGAAATTGAAAATACAAACCCGTTCATTATGAACAAAAGCATTGAAGTGTTGAACCTCCGCGCCTGTATAAGCTTTGCCCTTGAATAGACTATATATCCGTAGAGGAAATTGAGAGCCAAGAGGTAAAACAAAACGTCCATGCACTTTAAGTCAATGATAAAAGAACCGGAAACCAGTACCGCTAAAGCAACGTATGCAGTAAGTATAAGAATTTCTGATGCGTTTGATTTAAGAAAGAGTTCCGCAATGATTCTTGATGTTTTTGAAATTATTGATGAGGTAGACCTTCCGGACATTCTGAGAGCAATAAAGTTTTCAAATAGTCCGGCAAAGAAAATAAACGCAAAAATCAGAAAAATACTTCTTAAAATATTTATCATGAAACTGCTCCGTAAAAAATCAGCATAACGGCGAAAAATAATATGAAAATAATAAACACGGCAGAGATGCTTCTCTGATAAAGTTTCGCTACAAAACTGCCTAGGTCAGTTAAAGTCTTCCCTATCAATCTGACAACATTGTCAAAATCAGCGTAGCTAAGAATGTTTCTGAGTTTTTTATCGCTGAAGCCGTAAAAATCAAGGCCGTTCAAATTGATATTTCTTTCAAAAGAGTGGTCAGAACTGCCGATACTGTAAGCAATTTCGGTATTGCTTCCGTTGCTGTTGTTGGTAAAACGCCTTCTCAGGAAGAATATCTCGGTTAAAACCGCGATTAGAATGAATGATGCAAGATTATACAATATTCCCTCTTCACGATATCCTCTTGAAGCAATGAGGTTTTCGGGTCTAATCACTTCTTCGATGCACAAGCTGGCGGGTTTGACGTAAAATCCTATTGAAAAGAGAAGAAAAACAATAGAAACAAAGAGAAGGGATGAATCAAAATACGCATTTACCTTTGATCTGCGCTTGTTTTTATACGAAAGCGGCTTGTACGATGCGCTATTGAAAAACAAGAGAGCGATGCATTTAAACGCAACGACTGATATTGAAAATATATACACCAAAAACAGGATCTTTATGATGAGCGGATAATCAAAATAAAATGGATTTGAAATTGATGATGCGGAGAGGGGAAAGTACAAAAGCGAGAGCAAAGCGAATATGACAAGATATGGTGCAAAGGCTATCTGACTGTGGACTCCTTCAAGGACTCTGAATTCAGTCGTCAAATACTCTTCTTCTATTCTGTCGCATACTGCAAAGAGAATCGCGAAAGATATCGATGAAACTGCGGAAGCGTTAAGCAAAAAGGAGAAATCGGCGACGTGTGAAAATGCCAATAACAGATGATATGAAATCGAAGCTACAAACATATAAAACAACATCTGTTTCAGATTTCCAGATGCTAAAGCTTTAAGCGAGGACAATACAAGGAATGGCATGAAAACAAGATATGAATGTTTCATGAAAACCGCATCCGCATCCGAATAAATCAACGTCTGGTTGATTGACAAAGAGAGCAGGAAGAGAACGAACATCATATAACCGAGCATTATAATGCCGGCCTTTTTCAATGCTTCGAAAAAACGCGCATTGAAAGGAATCATGAAAACACGGCCCAGAAGAGATACCATAAAGACATAGTACGATACGACCGGCAAGCTCTTTAAAAGAATCAAAGAGGTAACCGCAGCTCCAGACAGAATTGAATTTATGAAAACAAGATCATTCATCGTTTTTCTTTCGTTTATGTTTGTCGCTATAATAGACAGCATGAAATATATCGATATTTCGAACATCATGACGGCTGATTCCATGTTTTTAGCGAAGAAAATAAGATTCGCTGAAAAGAATAAAAAAAGCATATTCATGTAATAACTGCTCTCGCTCTCATGCTTCTCTTTAATCATGCTCCGTAAAATGTAAATGGCAAAAACTGTATGGTTCAAAAATGAAAATATCAAGCCATGCATGTTCGGCGCGAAACCAATGTCAATAACTGCTGCCGGAATGACCGTAAACTCGAAATTTATTCCTCCAGTGTTCAGGATAAATGAAATTGAATAGAAAAAAATAGTCATAGAAAGAATGTTTCTCAGCATTTTTGATACGTTTCCGACAGCGTAAACGGCAAAGATCGAGAAAAGAACAGCGTAAATGAATATTTCGTTCATCTCTATTCAATTAGAAATTGTTTGAATTTTCCGACTGATTCGCCTTCCTGCGATTTATGAAACTGAGCGTCAAGGAATATTTTGGAAACTTCCTCATAATGCGAGGAAAACTTTTCAGTGATTTTTTCCTGATAAAAATAGAATACCACAGCTATTAAAAGAGTTGAAATCAAAAGTATGAATTTGTATGAGTTCAATTTCGAATCATGCGGTTCATTTTCATCGCTTAAAAGAAACATCGAAAATAGAATTCTTAAAAATACAAAAACTTCAATTGAAAATGCAATAATGAGAACTGAAGATATCAGATATCTTCTTTCAATAACAAGATCCTGAATCATATTGTATTTTATTGTAAATCCGAGAGAGGGCGGAATGAAAGATATAAGAAAAGAAACCGCAAGAAAGGAGACAGCCGCAGCCGGATTCTTTCTGAATGACCCTCTCAGCTCTTCTATCCTCTTCTCACTTAATAAACCGAGCGACATAAGAAGAAATGCGCCCAATACCGCGAAGTAAAAAGCAGATGAAAGATATATATATTCCGATTTCACTGATCCGTAAATAATCATGAGAAGAGATTCCATTGAAACAAGCGTCGTTAAAACGGCGGAAATATCAGAAATCTCCTTTTTCACAAAGACAAAGAGAGACGCTATCAGAATAGAAACTGCGGTGGCAGTAAAAAGCACGTTCATAGAAGACGACGCATGATTCATCAGATGAATATATTTGCCAATGAAGAAAACCGCGGGAAGCGATATGAAAATCACCCACCACCCCCGCCTTTCGCCGCTCAGTTCTCTCATATAATCATATGAAAGGATGTTGAACGGAAATCCGCCTATCTGCAAAAATAATGAAAATGACAGTATAATAAAGCAGATTTCTTGTCCGACGAGCGAGAACGAAGAGCCGGGAGTATTCTTGAGAGAATTCAAATCGAATAAAGCAATTGAGATCAAAACGACAATCACAGAAATAAAGATTCCAATAAACAGGCGAACTCTTCCAAATCCTTTATTTTCAAAAACATCGTATTCAAACACAACAAAAGCCGCCATGGTTAAAAATGAGAATAATAAAAAAGAAATAATCGTCAAAGACTGCACAGACATAAGAGAAAATGCGGAGATAACGGAAAGAAGAAAGTATTTTATTAAATCAGTATCTCTTGCTGCAATCATCTTAACAGCAAAGAGCGCCGAAAACAGCGTTACTGCAAATGAGAGTATAAGAGTCGAAGTTGAATATTCAAAAAGAATGTCCTCTGCCGTAAATACTTCGCCTACCGGAAGAACCGGAATTTCAAAAGACTGTATTGACAATCTAAGAATGTAAACGACTGAGGCAAAAACAAAAGAAATAAGAAGCGCAAGCTCTGCGACTCTCTCTTTGTAATTGCCGATAAGCGCTATCCCGATTCCTACTATTAAAAGCAAGACCGGGGGGATGAAAAGATTAATCATAGTGTTTAGGCCTGTAATCCTTGTCCAGTGGCGGATTCTCTTCCGAATGAGTCTTCATGGAGAGCATAATAAGCATCGATAATGCAAATTTAACCGCAATAAATGAAATGACAAAGGGCTCAAGGGAGACTGGAATATTTTCTTGTAAATCAACATCTGCATTAACCTTCGCAATAAGCAGGAATATGAGTATGCAGTCCGACAAAAAAGAAAGAAAAACGGAAAGCTTCAGCATATGTCTGCACATAAGCGCACCTACGGTTGATACTGAAATAAGGAAGATGAGTAAAAAAACAACTGAAGATTGAATGTCAATCATATTCATCTCCGGTAAAAAGCAAAAGAACGAGATACATTACGCAGAAAATGACCGACGCATTAGAAAATATCGAATACAACAAACCATAAAAATCCATACTTTTTACAAAAGATGCGCCTGAGAGAAAGTAAGGCTTTGTGAATGGGGAGTTGTCCGTTACAATTCCCGAAATCTGAAGAATCAGAAATAAGATAAGAAATGCCATCGACGATTTTCGCATGATTTCAGGTCTGATCAAATTACCCAAAAACAACGAAGAAGATACAATTAAAACGCTTAAAAGAGCTCCAACTGACGTTGTCTGTATATGGAAAGGAAATGAAGGTTTCAAATATAGCAGAACAGAGGCTGAAGATAAAAGTGAGAATATAATGGCTGATTTATTGTCAGCGTTTACTTTCAGATAATTTCGGTCAAAAGACGCAGAGTCATACAAGGTTCCTATTAGGAGAACGGATAGCACTATGATAATAGTTGATAAAGCCGAAAGTGGTTTAGGTTCAAAAAGAGGAATTTCGCGCGAGTCTGCTGAAATAGCGGTCGTAAACATTTCTCCGGGATAAATGTCCTTTGCTCCAGAATAAAACATGAATATTCCTACCGCGATAAACAGGGAAATGATTAAATGAACAAGGTACTTCATCACTTCCTCGGAGGGGTGAAAATCATTATCATGAACACATGGTAAACCAATCCCGGCAAAACTAAATTGATAAGCGCTGCGTTTTCATAGCCTAGAATCATTAGAATGAAGCTCAACAGAAATATTCCAATAAATGACAGCAGAATGGTTGACATCGTTCTTTTCACAAAATAGAGCATAAAGAGGACTGATGACAGCAGAAAGAGAATCATCGTCAAAACGATTTCAAATGTCTTCATCATCGTCTCCCTTTTCTCTTTGAAAAAGAAACGGAATTGTTTTATACAACAGAAACGCCCCTAAAAGAGTATTCTGAAAGAAAAAGTAGAACTTCGAGAAACTCATTTGATAGGATATCAAGTCATGCAACAGAAATGAAACCACGGAAAGAGACATTAGTATGATACTGCATTTCTTGTTAAATCGAGTGGTCTTTTTAAAAAGATAGGCGAATGACATCAAGGCGAATACAAAAAACAGCCCTAGAAAGAATTGTGACATCTATCTCTCTCCTTCTACTAAGTACTTCAACGCGAATAAGAAAAAGAGCAGGTAGATTAAATCCGCAATATTCATAAAATTCAGAACAACGGTTTTTCCCGTTCTTTCATAGTACATCAACGAGAACAGGTTGAAATAAATATAAAAGTAGCACAAACCGAATATCTTTTCTTTGATTTTTCCTCTCTTTGAGATAAAGAGCACCAGAGCGAGAAGGAGTATTGTTAAGAATGACAATACAATCATATCACAACCTTGTTGACAAAATATTCATACCTTTGCCTGAGAAACGTCTCGTTTTTGTAATTTACGTACGATATTCTGACATTGTCTTTTGTTATCATAACGGAATTCACGTTAATGTCCATAGTAAACAACATTATAAGGGGTTTTCTGACGCTGTCAGCCAAATTCTCAAAAGAAAATTTAACAATTTTATCTGCATCGGATTCGTCTTTAATGAAGAGCTGTTTTAAAATTATGTATATATCGTACAAAATAACTTCTGCAAGCAGACTGTAAAATGCTTTAAATCTGATTTTGTTTTTCTTCATTTGTTACCTTTTCATAATAAACTCAAGAACAAGCTCTTTAGTCGCCTTTAGTCCCTTTATATGAGTCCGTTCAACTCCATGGGACGCAGAAACGCCGGGTCCTATCAGAGCTACTCTGAGGTCGCAACCTGCAGAAAGCGCGGCAGACCCGTCAGAACCATAGTAAGGGAAAACATCAACCTTGTAACTGATATGTTTGTTCTTTGCCAGACCGATAAGCTCACCTGTCAATTCATAGTCGTAAGGGCCTGTAGAATCCTTGGGACAAATGGATACAGAATATTCGTCTCCCTCCACTCCGTCACCGACCACTCCCATATCTGCAACCAAAAGCTCCTTGACGCCGGAAGGAATGCCGAATGCGGCTCCATGACCCACCTCCTCGTAATTTGAGAAGAAGAAACCCACGTTATGTTGATTCACAATATCCTGGTTGTTTAGAAGAATATCCATAAGAACTCCTACGCATGCCTTATCGTCAAGAAATCTTGACTTCACAAAACCTGTATCAGTGAACTGGAATCTGGGATCAAAGAAGACGTAATCTCCGATTTCAATGCCGAGATTTTCTGTCTCCTTCGGAGTTTTCACCTCTGCATCAAGTCTCACATGCATATTATCTGTAGTCCTCTCCGTTTTGGAAACTTCCCTGTTCACATGAGTCGAAGGATTGTTTATAAGATAAGTTCCTGTTACCACATTTCCGCTTCTTGTTGCCACTCTTACATACTCGCCTTCAAAAGAATTATTCGGAAATCCACCCACCTGAGTTATAAGAAGAGAACCGTCAGGCTTAACCTTTCTAACAATCCCCCCCAACGTGTCGACATGAACCGATACTGCGCTTGAAACAGGTTTTCCGTTTGAGACAAAAAGCGCTTTTTTGTTTGTCAATGATACTGAATAGCCTCCATCTGAAAATCTCTTTTGTAGGTGAGCTATGGCTTTTTCGGTATAGCCGGAGGGCGAGTCTATTGATACTATTTCGCGGATAAATTCATTTATCATATCATCTCCTTACTTTATTATCAGGTGTTTCTTTACTTTGCCTGCCTGATGGTCATAGATAAAATATATGCCGTTTTTCAACCTCAATTTATCTGTGCCGACTTTTCTGCCGCTTAAATCCGTATAACCGTCCGGCTCAATCTTCTTATTAACTGCAATTATGCTCTTCTGCTCTTCCTCCCTCTTGAAAGTCAGCGTCTTTGACATAAGAACTGTTGCTCTGCCTTCAAGAAGAACAACGGCGGATGTATCAATAATTGATCCGTTGACTATTCCCGAGTATTTTTTTTGCTGAGGCGCTATCCAATTCTGCGTTGAATCAATTTTCATAATTGAATCACCGCAAAAGAGGAGCAGATGTTTATCCTCATTTTTCAGAGTAACAAAATCACCGCAGAAGAGGGTTTCGTCATTTTCTTTAACTGCGCATGTATTTCCTATGCCCAGATACAGTTTTTCGCCGAATGACTTTGATTCATTTATGAATTCATTGATTTTATACCGCTGTGTTGAATTGAATGCAGAGTCATATTCATTAAAGCCGTAAAATCCGGATGCAGTGCCCATTTTATCGTTTACCAGACATAGGTCGTATGCGGGATAGACTCCTTTGAAGTTTACTTTGAAATTCAATCCGCTTAAATCGCAGGAAGCGATTTCACCGTCTCTTGAAGAGATGAGAAAAGAATCTCCTGAAATTGCAGCAGCGGAGGGAATGAAGGAAGATTTTAAGAGCAAGAGGGAATCATTATCAAGAATCAAAATTGTCGAGTCTTCATATACAGAATACAGATCCTTCTGAAAGAGAAACCCCTTTTTCTCAAAGGAGAGAGAAAGCGTACTGTCATAAAAGAAGACTGAGTCTGATGAAAACAGAAAGTATTTAGAGTCTGACGAAAGAGATCCGAGAAATCCGTGGGAATAACCGCTCTCATTTGTTTGGGGCGAGTGAAATTTTTTTGAAATCACCTTGGATTCGCTCAAAACAAATAAGGAATCCCCCTTTACGACTATATCATTTGGCGTGTCTGTAAAACCCATGGAATCTATAAAGCTGAAATTGAAAGTGTCATTAAACTGAACAATGAAAATTGAATCTGACGTGGCAAGTCCGAAAAGCGTGTCGATAGTGAATGCCTTTATGAATTTATGGTCTGTGATTTTTGAATTTGCTTTGATTAAAGAATCGTTTACGATGGTATAGAAGAGAAGCTCTTTGCGGTCAGAGTTTGAAACAAAAGCATTGAACTTGTTTTTAAATAGAATTGAAGCATCATCGGTCTCGAGAGAATTGCAGTGAATGTATCTTCCTCCGGCTATCAATCCTGCAGAAATAACTTCCCCTTGATTTTTAAGGATTACGACATTGCCTTCGGATGAAGCGATGGATAATATATTTGACTCATTGAAACCTGTTATCGCTCTTAATGATTCTGAATCCGCAGAGAATATTTTACAGTTATTTTCTGCTTGAACTAAAATCAAAGAGTCATAAAGAGATGCTTTCTTGGCGCCGGAAATGGGGCCGAGAGAGTATAATAATTCAACAGTATCGTAAGAATGATAATAGATAGAAAGAATGTCGTCATGATCAAGAGTCAAAAATTTATTTGATGATGATGAAATGCTCTTCATATTTCCGTTGAAAGAAATCAATGAAGAATTCCCAGGACCATTCTCAAAAACACCTATCCCGGTTAGAATCGAATTTCCGGAAACAAATCTCTCTCCTATGCCGATATCCAGTATTTTTATGATCTGCCAGTCTTCTGCGTAAAACACAACAGTTAACAGTAAAATAAAGATTAAAAACACTTTTTTCATAATCTTATATTATATAATTAAATGATTTATAGTCAATAACGCAAAGAGGGGGCTTTAAGCCCCCTCTTTGCAATGATTTTTATGATATCCGTCAGACTTTTTCGCTGACAAGCTTTGCCTGTAGGAATAGAAGGAGATAGTCTGTACCGCCCGCCTTTGAATCGGTACCTGACATATTGAATCCTCCGAACGGATGGACTCCGACAAGGGCTCCCGTGCATCCGCGGTTGAGATAGAGATTCCCGGTGAAGAGTTCTCTTTCTGCTTTACTGAGTTTCTCTCTTGAATTCGTATAGATTGCACCGGTAAGTCCGTAATTTGTGTCGTTTGCAATTTCAATTGAATTTTCAAATGACTCTGATTTAATTATCGATAAAACAGGACCGAATATCTCTTCCTGTTCAAGCTTTGACATAGGTTTTATGTCAGCAAAGACTGTCGGCTGAATGAAATATCCTCCGTTGATCTCCGGAGCTGAACCGCCTGTAACAAGTCTGGAGTTCTTTTTGCCGAACTCAATATATTCCATTATCTTTTCCTTGGAAGCAATATTTGCAACAGGCCCCATGTTGTAGTAATGGACGTCTGGAATTGTGAATTCTCTCGTATCTCCCACTTTTATTTTTTCAGTTCTTTCCTTAACCATTCCGATCATCTTTTCATATATCTCTTTATTTATTATCGCCCTTGAACATGCAGAACATTTCTGGCCTTGGAATCCGAAGGCCCCCTGTACAATTCCGTTTGCGGCAGATTCAATGTCTCCGTCGTTTTCAACTATGATGTAATCTTTCCCGCCCATCTCGGCAATCACTCTTTTAAGCCATTTCTGTCCGGAATTTACTTTTGAAGCTCTTTCATATATTCTTATTCCGATTTCCATTGATCCGGTGAATGTTATGAACCGGGTCAGAGGATGGTCGACAAGAGTATCCCCCACTTCTCCTCCACTGCCTGGAAGATACGTGAGCACTCCATCGGGGAGTCCTGCTTCTTTCAATATCTCGTAAAGTTTGTAAGCGATAACGGGGGTATCTGATGCAGGTTTAAGGATTACGGTGTTTCCTGTGACTATAGCGGCGGTTGTCATGCCTGTCGTTATTGCAAGAGGAAAATTCCATGGCGGTATTACTACGCCGACTCCGAGAGGAATATAAAACTGGCGGTTGTCCTCACCGTTTATTTTTACAACCGGGGCGCCGGATGCGTAACGGAGACCTTCTCTTGCATAGAATTCCATGAAGTCAATCGCTTCTGCTGTGTCAGCGTCTGCCTCAACCCAGTTTTTTCCCACCTCTGTCACCATAACAGCATTGAGCTCCATCTTTCTCTGACGCATAATCTCAGCCGCTCGCAGAAGAATGGCAGAACGCTTTGCCTGGCTTTCCCTGCTCCACCACTGAAAATTCTTATGAGCCTTTTCGAGGGCTTCAATCGCCTGCTCTTTGGATGCTTTTGACACAAGACCGACTATCTCCGATGGTTTTGACGGATTCACAGACTTTATTTTTCCGGAATTCATTATCTCTTTGCCGTCTATCACAATCGGATACTCTTTTGAAAAGCTCTTTTCGACTTTTTTGATGGCATCAGCCATCAGCTTCCTCTCTTCTTCGGTTTTGAAGAGATTCACTTTGTTGTTTTCGAACTGCTTCGTTATCATTAGCTCTCCTTTTTATTTTTTTATGAGGCCGTTTATAAAATCAAGCACCTTCTTGCTTATGAAAATGCTTTCTTCAAAAGACCACAGATCATATATATTATACGAATTCAGACGTCTGTCAATATTTTTTATGTAATAGATAGTCCCTTTTATTTCAGATGCTTTGTCAAGCTCGCTTTGCGTCATTGCGGACTTGGAAAAGATGAATGAGGAATTTTCAAGCGAAGAGTAGAGTTCCGAGAGTTTCATTTCACTTGAGAATCTGTTTAACATTTCAAATTCCCTGAATTTTTCATAATTTGAAAACAGGTACTTTTTCTTTGCAGAGTATTTGTTGAAGACCATTCTGCTCCACTCATCTATGTTCAAGAGAGGAGGATTGAATAGAATCTTTCTTGACTGCGCTTTGCTCTTTGCAAGGTCTACGCACAGATCATTGAATGCAATGAAAATAATTTTGCCGTAACTCTTCCCCAACTCCCGCTCCAACAACAAAATCTTTTCAGGAAGGTCTGTTCCGTCAGACAAACCAAAATCAATCTCAAGAGAGAGAACCGGATACGGGATATTCTCCGCAATCTGCTTCATCGTAAAGGGTTTTATAAAATTTCCTATGTTGCCGTCATAATCCGAAGAACATGTAAACGGAAGCACTACTACTATTGTGTCCTCAATTTCATCGAATGCAATCTCTCCCGAAAAACAATCGTAGGAAAATTGAATATGCCGTTTTTTCCTCTCAAAGTCGTCTTCAGTGTGAATTCCGGAGATATTAAATGTATACGGGTTTTTAATATTGAGCGCTTCCTTCTCTCTGACTATTTTGAATCCGTAGACATAAGCCGAGTCAAATCCTGCATTTTTACATCCGAATATAATTGCTTTTGCGTTACTTAGCATCAATTCTCTATTTTTTAAGAGAGCTTCACCGTAGGAATTTTTGTCACAATCAAAGTAATTGATTTTCTTAGATGATAATGCAGAAAGGACCACCAGCATATTTATATTTGTATTTCTGTGGACAAAATTTATATCAGATTTGATTTTAATCCTTGTCTCCCTTGCTGGCGTGTATTTCTTTATAAAAGTGCCATCTAAGGTATATGTTAAAGGCAGTTTATCGTTTTCATAGTAAGTTTTACTTGAATATTTAATCTCATTAAAGAGAGTGAAATCTGTTTCAGTATACTCCTTGGAGAAGCCGTCAACCCATAAAACTCTTTCTGAAATCGATCCCGTAGAGTATTCAATCGCTGACTTAGCGGCGAGATTGCCGTCCCTGTAAATTGAATAATAGCTTAAGTCGCCTGTATGTATCAGTAATGATGACAGAAAGAGAAAGATGAAAAAAATCATTCGCCGAAGTATGTCCCGTTCTCTTTAAGGACTTCAATGTATATGACGATGCTGTCGGCAGAGTATGATTTTAGGAGGAACCGCGCATATACGCTGTCTTGGGTTTGCAGGTAGTACCAGTGGTTTTGATTCGGGTACTCCATGTCATAATAGCCTGTCGTGGGCGCATAAGGGTATTTATAGGGACCGTAATCTACAATCCCCGTCTTTTTGGCATTGCCTTTCGAGATAATTGTGTCTTTGGAAGGCGAAAGCATGCAGATTGATGAGGATTCGTATGAAGAGACTATCATGTCTGAGTCATCGCTTACAGAATCTGCCATGGCTTGTGTTCTGGATACAACAAGAGACGAGACGGAACTGTAACCCTTGTTATATATGACAAGATTGTCAATGCGAAGAAGATTTGGTTCAACGTCATTTATTGAGCAGGAGCTCAGTAAGAGGATAATCGAGATTAAAAAGAGATAGTTCTTTGTCATGATAAAAAAAGAGAGGGCAAGAGCCCTCTCTTTTACAGGATATTTCTGTTTCTTATTCTTCTACGTCGAAATAGACTGTTCCGTCTGTCTGGTAATCGTATTCAAACTCAACCATGTCGTACGGTGAAGTGTAGCTTGTTATATGAAGCTTTGCATAGTCGCCATTGTCAAACTTTACCCAGTACCATGCGTCTGCCTCAACTTTTATTGAGATTGAAGTCATTGTCTCGGGCGCTGTCATGTCTGCGCTGTCTGCTGCCGCAAAGTACGTTGTCTTGGGATCATTGTCTCCCCAATAATAAACCTCTGAATCTCCGTCTGCTGAGACAAAGAATGCTCCCTCTGTGTAGTCCCTGTCATTGTACCAGAAATCAACCGTTCCGCCGTTTCCGGTTACTGAGATGGCTTCGCCTTCTCCCGTCGCTGCGTCTGAAATCCAGAATCCTGATGCTCCTGCCTGGTCAAAGTCCCACATCTGAATGTCAACGTATGACTCAACTGTCTCTGAGTGGTCTGTCACAGGGGGATTGATTATTGAGCAGCCCGCGAATACAAGGGCCAATACAGCTATAATACCTAAAAATTTCTTCATTTTTCTCCTCCTTTCTTACTTTGTTTTCGGTGGCGCTGACTTTACAGGCTCGTTTGTTGTGTTGACTTTGTCTCCGCCGTCAACCTTTACGTCCACCTTAACCGGATTCTTAAGAGCTTCAACATCTGCCTGAAGAGTCTTTACAGTCTCTTCCATTTTGACTATCTGGTCTTTGAGTGTCTGAATGTCTGTGGTCAACTTGGTGTCTGTGCATCCTGCAAAGACAAGAAGAAGGACTGCGACTGAAAGTACTACGATAAATCTTTTCATCCAACCTCCTGGTAAATTTTAATAATTATAATACATAATTCCTTAAAAGTCAATAATTCAAAATAAGTATTAGGCGACTCCAAAATACTTATCTGCCTCTTCTGAAGTTATCTCTTCTCGGTCCGCCGTTTCCTCTGCTCTCTTTCGGCCTTGCTTCATTGACTACTAGGTTGCGTCCCATAACGTCTTTGCCGTTCATTGTCTCGATTGCCTTCTTTCCTTCTTCATCCGCCATCTCGACGAAACCGAAGCCACGGGGCTTGTTTGTTTCGCGATCTTTAATAAGTGTCACTGATGTGACTTCGCCGAAAACCTCAAATTCTCTCTTGAGATCTTCTTCTGTGCATGTGTAAGACAGGTTGCCTACGTAAATCTTCATTTGTTCTCCTTTTTGTGTTTTGTGAATATATGGAAATCGCCTAATCTCATAAATAGACCGTTTATTAGTTCAAGGAAGAATTCGAGAGGATATTCCCCGCCAAATAGATAGAGGCTTCAAAAACCATCAAACCACTTCCGAAATTCGAAAACCGAAAAAGTTAAAATTAAAATTCATACAAGGGATATTATACACATTATACGCTTTTTTTCAAGGGGGTAGGTGCCGATTTTTTATTTTCTCAGAATCTGAACAAAACATAGAAACCTGCGGAAAATGACTGTCTCTTGTCTCCCCTTTTGATGTCCTCGCTTCTTGTGAACCCCATGTTGAGTCCTCCTGTGACATTATTGGAGAAGTTATAGTCTGCCCGAGGTTTAATATCGTACAGAATTCTCTCTTCAAGCGCGTTCTCGTTTGTTATGTCGGTTTCAATGGATTTTGAAAAGCTGAAGTCGATTCCCGTATTGAGGTTGGACTTGAATTTTATCCTTTTATTCAAAAGAGGAATGTTCATCCCTGTCGGAGATGAGAAAGAATAGCTTATCGAGAGGGAGTGAGAGAAATTTTCGCTCTTCCGCATCGTCTCTATTGTACCCAAATTCGACTGAAGGTTTGTCGTGTAATTGAAATTGTAATTCGCATTCATTCCGAATAAAAACACTCCGTTGAAACCTATTAGGGGAAGAAAGTCAATCGACTCTGTCTTCCTGTCCGGAAGAGAGTCAAGCTTTCCCGCCTCTGTTGATGATCTGTTGAAGGAGTTTCTCAAAGAGAGCGACCTGAATCCTTTATTCAGCAGGATTATGTCCTCGAGCCCGCTTATTTCAAATGACAGAGAAGGCCATCGTGTGTTGATATCCCTGTTTATATTGTCAGAAAGACCGGTTGTTGAGATTGATCTCGAGAATGATCCGCTCATTGAGACATTGCCAAGGTTGACCGATGAGGAAAATGAGTAGCTTTCAGAAGTGTTTTTCCTGAGGTCTGTTCTCTCGGAATACATCTCATAAGGTATTGAATCAGTGAGGCCGAGCTGAAACAAAAGCGGAGCCCTTGAAGAGACGTATGAGTAGGAATTGGCATTCGTCTTCGAGTAACTGTAATTAAGCGGCGTGAATTTTTCAAAAAAGGTTTCAAGGTATTTTGCCATCCACGGCGGGCTCATCACGATGGCTGTTGAATCATTCGCTTCGTTTCTCAGCCTCATCAACCATGAAAGTAAAAACGGATAGTCTAAAAAACCTCCTACAGAAAATCTTCCATTGTTTGTAAAATCAGTAATGTTGTAGGGGTCATCAGTAACAATCAGGTTCTGATTGTTCCTTTCGGTGTATGAAGTGTTGAGATTCAGATTATGGCTGATAAACCTGACAAAGACAGGATTGTACTGGAGTGAGATGGTGTGGTTCTTTCCGGTCTCAAGCCCGAAAGCGCTCAATCGTCCGTCTCCTTCATAATTAAGGTCATTGGTTCTCTGTTCCGAAAAAGACAGATTCAGGGAGCGGAATACTTTGTAGGTCGTTGAAAGCGACCTGCTTACAGTCTTGTTGTCTGACGATCCTATCTTCACAAATCCCGTGTCTCCGGATATATATGATGCTGAAGAGTTTCTATTGAAACCCGCCGAGTATGAAAACTGCGAGGGCATAGGGTAGAAATCCATTCTTCCAAGGATTTTAACACTCTTTACGGGAGGAGCGAGAGAGTATGAGGCATTTACCGAATGTGCATTCGTTGTGTCTGTTCTGCTGTATGATCTTGAGTTACCGTTTGAATAACCGTAAGAAAAAGAGAGAAGGTCAAGCGTATAATGAAGGAAAGGGTTTAGAAATCTCTTTGACCTTCTCAGGCTTGCTGAGTAGCTTTCGCTGTTTGAGTATGAGCTGTTTTCGGCCGTCTCCTGTTCAGACATCCTGTAATCTGTTCCTATTCTGAAGTATGGCTTGAAAGTGGAGGGACTTTTGGAGTACGAGAGCGGAATCGAGATGCCTAAAAATTCAGGCAGAAGCTTTTCCCCGTTTAATGAAGCATTGACGCGATAGCCGCTGTTCGTGTTTCCGGAGCCGTTTGTTTCATTAATGGTGACAAAAAACGGATTTCTGTAGTTTCCGGACAATGAGAGAGTCAGAAGTTCCGGTAGAGAAAACGTTAAAGACATGTCTCCAGCGGTTCCGAGGTTTCTTTTAGGTTCCAAAAGCATAATGTCATCGACCCAGACTTCGCTTGTTGCAGGAAAATTCGAGTTGTTCATCACCACAAATTCAATATAATTGATGTTCGTCAGTGACGGAGCCCCGTGATAGCCGAAAATACCCTGCTCAAAAGAAAGAGATTCTGGGTGGCTTATCTTGATATTCACGAGAGTTTCAAGCGGTATCTCAACATGAGTCCATTCTTTAGTAGGTCTTAGTTTCAGATAATAGTAATTCATAGAATCGCCGCCGAACTTGAAGTAAAGGTCAAGGGAGTCGGAATCAGTCGATTTGAAGTACATTGACAATTTTTCATACCTCTCGTATGAGTCCTTCAAACTCAAAATTTTATATACCCTTCCGCCCTCCGAATGAAGAAGATTCTCAGCATAAAGCACCATTGACTGCTCTCTCTTCGCCTTGCCCGAGTAATCAAGCCCAGGATCATATGGAGGGTCATAATCAGGGTCAGTCTGGTTGTTCTTTGCTCCCACGTAGAATTTTTCCTCCGTTGTGTTTATTGAAGAGTAATTCTTCCATTTGTTTGAAACGATTGAAATCTGATAGAGCGAGAGCCTGCCGCCCGAAGGAGCACCAGTCCAGTACATTCTCGCATATTTTATGTATTTCAAATCAGGGTTTCCGACTATTTCAACATCATCGGAAGACAGAGGTATTCTGTAAAGCTTCCATCCTGTAGATGCATTCTCATAGACCATATTGGCGCTTGAAGAAAGCGCCACCGTGAATCTGTAAACGTCAAGATTTGTATTGAGCGAACCGTCCCTGTCAAGGTCCTCCGTGTCAAGCGTATTGTTTCCTTCCGTTCCGTTTATCCGAGAATAATCGTTCGGGTTGGCAGTGCTGTAATTGTAATCATCGTTTCCGTCGTCTCCGGAGATGCTCTGAGAATCATCACCGTCGACATTGTCCAGTCCGGTGTCCTCGTCAGCGTCCAGTATTCCGTCATTGTTCGCGTCTTCAGTCTGAAGGATATTGTCCGGACTAAGCACGTTTCCGTCATCGTCCTTTCTAACCACGTCCTCTATTATGTTCTTTCCAATCTCCACAGTCAGCAGCCCTGAGTCTCCCTTTACCCATACTTCAAAGAACATCATGTCAGACATGTCTATTCCGGTGCGAGAGATGGAGTGGTTGAAAGAGACAAAAGTATTTTCAGGATACGCACCGTTAGGATTCATTGAAATGCTTAGTATAGACACGTCGTCATCCCTGTCAAGTTCCGGCAGAAGCTCGTTTATATTTCCTAGAATCTCCCTTTCATTAAACCAGTAATAATCATCCGCAAGGTCTGTCGGAGACATAAGCGGAGGCAAAGAGCCGAGGGTCCAGGATTTTCTGTCTGTCGACAGGTCGTTTGAAGCGAGCACCGATTCCATATTGTCTATGAATGCTTTTCCGGTTGAATTGGGATTGGGATATGAGATAGCCGCTTTTGTGGATATTGAAAGCGCCGAGGGTGATGATGAGTAATAAAAAGGAAGAAGATTTGCAAAATCAGTGACTGAAAAATATCTGTCATCGTATGTTATGTCAAACTCTCCCACCAAAGCCTCCTGCGGCTCCTCTCCGAGCCTCGGATAATCTTCAAGCTCATAAGATAGTGTGTTATAGAGCCAATTGGAGTTGGAAGTTATTTTATCAGAGAATGAATAATCAAGGTGAAGCCCCAAAAGATTCTTTGAAGCAAGGGAGAGAAACGGTGCATACTGGTAGTCGATTGTGATTTCAGCGTTTGTAAAATTGGCTTCGTCCGAGAGGAAGTTGACTATTCCATATTCATAATCAATCGTATAGTCCTTGTCCTTTTCCATTGTCTTTCCGTTTATTTTTACAACTTCGCTTCCTTCAAGTATGTTGAAAACGCCGAGAGAATATATTGACTGGGATCCTCTGTAAGATATGTCAATATAATACAGCCTTCCTATGTAAGTGCCAGTCTCCTGAGAGGTGTATATGATTGAATCCGGCTCCTCAAGGCTCTCTGACGCAAACGGAAGAAGCTGAGGGAAGAAAACGTATCCTCTGTCAAAATTCACGTAATTCAAATCCACCTTTCCGTCGTCATTATTGTCCAGCCCCAGTATTTTTATGTAGGTCTTTTCATTCTCCAGCTCATAATCCTCTCCCGAGCCATAATTGACCTTCTTTATCCTCAAATTGAAGGATTCGGGTATTATGTTTCTGGATGAGAAAGTATAAATATTCTTCATCATATAGTTCCAGGTAAGAGAGGAGGGATAATCATCTTTCTGCTTTATAGCTTTGAGAGTTAGAGTGTCTCCCTCTTCGTAGATAACGCTTCCGACAGTGTCGATTTGCCCGCCTTCTCTCTTTACAATGTATGAGATTCCGATAACCTCGTTTGATGATACTGTCGAGAGGAATTCAATAAAATGCCCGCCTCTGTTGTAATAGTAATCATTATTGTCTCCGCTCTTGAGAAGTATGAACATTCCCTCAAACATTGAAGAATCATAAGTCCCCGGAAGATAAACGATTCTTCCGGCTACAGCGCCCTGCTCGTCATTGTTGGTTCCTATACCGTCGTCTTTGAACACATTAAGCTGAATAATGCTGTCAGAAGACAAGAGTCCGAGAAAATAGAATCTGTTCTTATTGTACTCCGAATCGTAGAGTTTCATAGAATCCAGTTTTGTATTTCCAACGAACTGCTTCTGCTCGCTCTCGCCTGTCTGTTTGCTTGCGATTGCAGTGAAATTGACTCCTCCCACCTGTCCTGATCCCTTTATTCCGAAAAGGCCTTTGTGCTGGGGGGTGCCACCTATTAGTTTTATGCCTGGAAGAGAGAGATCAACGTCGCCAGCCTCTATCCTCTGCAGAATATCATCGTCAATCCCCTGGTATGATACTTTTACTTTGTTGTCCGATTCGCGTTCTGACTCCGAGTCATGATTCAGATTGACTTTTATTCTGTCTCCGACGGAGCCGGTCACGTTGACTATCAGATGCTGATACAACAGAAATTCAGGGATGAGAGATGACGCAGTGACATTTGTGTCGACTCCGGAGAGGTCAAACGTCTTTGAGCCAGAGTATTCGACTCGTTCGGAGCCGTCCACAACGAGTTTTCCTCCTTCACCGAAAAGAGAAGACATTTTTCCGAACGTTATTGGAAGGTCTATGTCTCCTATAAGGCCGTATTCCTGAGCATTCGCTTCAAATGCCTTTACTGCGTTTTCACGGAACAGCTCATTTACATAGCTCTGATTCTTTCCTTCAAGATATTGATTGAGCATTAAAACCGAGTCGATACCTACCATATGGTCCTGAAAGTATGTTTTGAAAAAGACGAGCTTATTCGCTTCGTCAATCTCGACTCTCTTTTCATATCCCTGCGACTTAAGTCTGTTCAACAGAAGTTTTTCCTCAAGATATTCATTCTGATAGTCCTGCGCGTGTGAATTAATGGCGAAAACAATCACCGACGCAAGAAAAATCAATTTTTTTATCATCGTCTCTTGATAAAGGAATTCAGGGTTTTTATTTCTTTCTTGAAATCGTCATAATCTCCGGGAACTTCGAGAATCATGGGATGATCCTTAAATCTCGAATCATTGACAAGCATTCTGAAAGCGTCAATTCCTATAAAACCCTTTCCTAAAAATTCATGCCTGTCCTTCCTTGTTCCAAGCTCATTCTTCGAATCGTTTATATGGAATAGCCTTATCTTATCTATTCCCACTATTCTGTCGAACAAATCGAATGTTTTTTCGTATTCTTCAGCTGTTCTTATATCATATCCGGCCGCGAAGGTGTGGCATGTATCATAGCATACGAAGACTCTTTTTGAGTCTTTGAGTTTTGACAGTATGTCCCTTATATGCTCGAATCGCCACCCTATTGACGTGCCCTGGCCGGAAGTTGTCTCAAGGAGAAGGTAGCAGAAACTATTCTCATTTAAAATGATTTCTATCGCACCGGCTATTCTTGCTATGCCGATTTTATCTCCGGAACCCATGTGAGATCCCGGATGCACGACCGTGTCACTGATGCCAAGGAGCTCAGCCCTGTTCATGTCATCCAAAAGAGATGCTACCGATTTATTGAAAACTTTGTCGTCGGGTGTTACAAGATTGAGAAGGTAAGATGCGTGAACATTTGCATATTGCACATTAGATTTCGCTCTCTTTTCCCTGAAAGAAGAGGCGGATGAAGCTTCGATAGGCTTGTTCTCCCACTGCCTCTGATTTTTCGCGAATATCTGGACAGCCTCGCAGCCGATTTTATCGGCTGCGAGGAAGAGTTCATCGTAACCTTGAGAGACGCTCAAATGAGCGCCCAGCATGGGCATTCTTATTCTCCTTACTTCTTTTTAAGTGCTTCCAAGTACGAATCCCATGTGAATACCTCTCTCTTGATCTCTTCAACCTGGATATCTCCGGGTCTTAAAGAGAGCCATGAGTTTAAAAGGTCCAAAAGAGTCATCGGATCGTTTTTCTGCATGTACATAAAACCTATCGTCGCTCCAAGCTTTTCCGGATCCGTCTTAAGAAGAGAGACAATGGAGTCATATCCAGCTTTGTCAGAGGTTTCCCTGTAGATTTTCAGAAGACCGGAGTATCCCATACCCTCCTTCGGGAATCTCTGCTTGATCTCAAAATAGAATCCCATAGCTTTCGCGTAATCTTTTCTCTCGAGACTGATCTCGGCTGTAAGGGCTTTGAGCATGATCTTTTTCTCCTCATCCTTCTCGTCGGTCAATGCCTTTTGAAGTTCAGCTTCGGCTTCCTCGTGTCTGCCCATGTCGAGAAGAAACCTTGCTATCTGCATGGTCACAGAACTTCTGTCATAGACATAGAACCTTCTTCCCTGCCTCAGATAATCAACCGAAAGATCAAGCGACTCAAGCTGGGCATAATGAAGGCCGAGCTGAAGGAATCCTGCGGCATAGTTCGTCATTATCCTGTCAATGTTGTCGTCCTTCTTGATTTTTTCATTCAGAATGTAATCGTACTTGTAAACTTCGAGAATGTTGCGCTTTGTCGTCTCCACATCAATCATGTTTGGATACTTTGACGCTTCATCCGAACCGACTATTCTGTAAGCCAAACCTTCAAGAAGCGCATTCTTTCTGTATGGAGCGCGCGCGTCCTCGGAAACCGTGACTGAAAAGTAGACATTTATCGAATCACCTCTGTAATTCTTCAAAACAAGATTTTTGAAATCCTCTGTCGTTGCATAGAGGTAGCGCCTGTCGCATTTTATTCCTGCTGAGGAGCATATGATGCTCCTTATTATCAGGTCCCTTATGTAGAGAACTTCATTGTTTTCAAGCCTTACCGGCACGAGATTGTCTATTTCTGCGTCAGTAAGACCTATGGGCACTCCGTAAGAGCGCATCTGTTTTATATACCACGGAGTGTTCAGAAGGGAGAGGTTGCACACCATAACTCCCTTTTTGTTTTTTCTGTCCAAAACCCTGTAATTTTTTACAACCTGCTCGAACCACAGAGGATACGTGTCATTGTCACCATTCGTGAATACGACTGCATTGTCTTTCGGGGTGTCAAGCATATTCTTTGCATACTCGTCAGCTATCCAGTTGTCTCTTCTGTTGACATTTGAGTTTATGTTGGCGAATATCGGAGAAACGGCAATGACCGCCAGAAGAATCAATGATATTGTCTGAGCGCCGGAGAGAATGAATCCTTCATTTTTCTTCTTTTTAAATGAAGCTATTAGTTCCCTTATTCCGAAGGCAAAGAAAAACATAAAGAGAAAATACGAGGGAGCGTAGAAATAGTCCCTCTCCCTGACCTCTCTTTCAATGTGCTTGGGATTGATGTCCGATGGAGAGTATTTGAGGTTCAGATAGGTCACCAAACCGGCCGATAAAAGAAGGAATATGATGAAAATCAACACAAAGGTCTTCTTCTCTCTTTTGAAATGCATATAGATTCCGTAAAGACCTGTGGCGGAAACGAGAGCCATGAAGATCGACGATACGATTTTCAGCAATTGGGTCGGTTCGTAGACTTCAGCCCTGAAAAACGGAGAGAATTGCCACGAATAGTATCTGAAGTACATCTTGAACTGTTCCAGTAGAGCGCTTAAAGTGCCGATGCCGTAATCTGTCTTTCTCGGAAGAATATTCATTGGCCCGTACTGTTTTCTGTTGAATACGTCCCACAGCTCCTTCATGGTTACCGGAGCGGCAATGTTTATGTAAGGATTGTGCTTTGCCCTTATTATAAGAACAGCGTAAGTAGAGATTGAGACAAGTATTAAAAGTATGTAAACTCCGAGGTATGAAAATACTTTAACGTAATTGAGTTTTCTGTCCTTGTTCATAGAATCAATGACTACAACGGAAATGACTGATAAAAAGACACCCAGGATTAAAAGACCAAGCACCTCTTTTGTCATTGCGAGATACATGAAGGCAAAGAATATGGAAAATGCGATAAGTGAGACTGAAAGGTCATAGTATTTATTCCACGCAATTATTATGAAGAAGAGAAGCGCTCCGGGAAGGGCTAGAAGAGGAAGCATATGAATGCCTATTGAGAGAACTGCGATGTAAATAATAAGCATCACGAACTTGTCGTCATTGGATTCTTCAAGTTTATCCCACCAGATAAGGGAGAGGTATATGACTGTCAGAATCATGAGAAGAGCGGGATTGTAAACCTCTGCTTCAACGGCTGACTGCCAGAAGGAATAAAGAAAGGAAGCAAGAAAAGCGCTCAAAAATGCAACTGCATAATTGACTGCCTCATCCGATCTGTCAGGATTTGGATTAGCCCTTGCAAAAACCTTCAGAATTATCAAAAAGAGCATTACAGCGGCAAGCGCGCTGGCAATAGCGGAGAAAAGGTTGACTCTTAGAGCGACCTCTTCGATGAAAAAGAATAGTTTGACGAACATATTGCCGAGAAGAATCATAAGCGGGGTTCCGGGAGGATGAGGCACTCCGAGAGAGTATGAGCAAGATATAAATTCTCCGCAATCCCAAAACGGAAGCGTCGGAGTGATTGTGAACAGGTATACTCCAAGCACAAGACCAAAGAGCACAACTGAAAGAATCAAATCCTTCTTTTTCATCAGACCTCCTAAATATTATTAAATTTTAATTTCCAAAAGCTGTTGAAGTCGGGCAGATAGCCGACAGTCTCGATAACTGACGTGAAAATTTGATTGTCTATTTTGCTCTTTCTTAGAATGGACATTACGTCAATCTGCACGTAAAATTCATAACCTGCCATATAGATCCACCATGGCCATTTCTCTGAGTATGTCGATTCTCTGAACATATTTCTGTTGAATGACCAGTAAAAATATACATTCTCCATTATTCCGTAATGTTTCAGAAGAGAGAGGGTTACGCCGCTTGCGTTTGCGGCAAAATCAAACAAGTCGAATCCTTCTCCTATCTGATGAGCATCCATATATTCTTCCATAAGACCGAAACCTATGACAATTGAACTCGCCGCCGCGACAGACCAGTCAGACAGACGGTTCTTGAATTTTCCAGAAGTCATAATGTAATACGTCCTGTCAAGAAGAGTAGCCACTGGCATAACGGGAAGATAGGAGAATATGAAATGAACTCCTTTATCGCATTGAGTCTCCTGTTCAACCTGCTCTGACCAGGGTTTTATGTAAAATTCCCTGTACTGGTCGGGATCGGCGTGGTTGGGGCTTGTGAATCTCGTCCATCTGTCCGCAAAGTACCATCTGAAATCTTTATTTGAAGCGACGACAAGAACCGAGGCGAATACTGCCGCAGGCACTCCGATTTTGAAAGCGTCGGCAACGGCTTTATTGTCGTAAATAATGACTTCATCATTCACGTCATGATTTTTCTCATTTTCATATGCCCCGATGTTCAAACACGCGGCGATTATGAGAATTATGCTAATAAAACCTGCTGATCTCTCTTTCAAGCGTATTTGCATCCACATTGATTTTAAGATTTCCTTTCTTTGCTATCGATATTGAGCGTCTTTCCTCAGAGATTACAATAATCATGGCATCGGATTCTTCGGAAAGACCGAGGGCCGCTCTGTGCCTCGTTCCAAGATTTATTCCGGGAAGTGGATTCTCCGACAGCGGAAGAATGCATGATGCTGCCACAATCTTTTCATCTTTTATTACCATCGCTCCGTCATGAAGGGGTGATTTTGGAGTGAATATAGTGACGATAAGCTCTGAATTCAAATTTGCATTCAGAGGTGTTCCGGAATCCATTATGTGTTTTAACCCCACCTGCCCCTCAAGAACTATCAATGCTCCTATTCCCCTGTCGGTGAGTTTTTGCACTGACTTTATAATCTCGTCGATGATTGTTTTTCTCTCCTCTTTGATAAAGTATCTCACTATTTTTGATTTGCCGATGTCGGTTAATGCCCTTCTTATCTCCTGCTGAAAAACTACTATGAAGGCAAGGATCCAAATGGATTTTAATGAATTCAGTATCCAGCTTAATGCCCGGAACTGAATCAGATTTGAAAGAAAGGTAAGTATAAGGATGAATGCTATCCCGATGAACATCTGCGTAGCCCTTGACCCTCTGATGAACCTCAGCATCTGATACACGGCAAATGATACAAGGATTATGTCCATCAGATCAATGAGATTTATTCTAATTCCCGGCATACATTATCTCTTCAGCTATTTTTAACGCCTGCAAATTTTCCGCTACGTTGTGAACCCTGAATATTTTCGCATTTCCCATTAATGCCGCGACATTCGCTCCAACTGTGCCGAGTATTCGATCGTTGGCGTTTGCGTTAAGAACGGCTCCGATGAACCTTTTGTTTGAAGCTCCTATGCACACCGGCTTTCCCAATGAGCGAAGTATGTCAATGTTCTTCAAAATGGTCAGGTTGTGCTCTTTGGTCTTTCCGAAACCTATCCCCGGGTCAACAGATATTGAACAAGGGTCAATTCCTGCGCTATGGGCAATTTCGACGGATTCGCTTAAGCTGTCTGCAACTTCAAAGAGCAGGCTTTCATACTCTGGCGAGTCCTGCATTGATTTGGGGGTTCCCTTTATGTGCATTAAAATGCATGATGCTTTATTCTTTGATATAACCTCTGCCATCATCGGGTCGAATTTAAGACCGCTGATGTCGTTTATAATTGAAGCGCCTTCGGCAATGGCGGCTTCTGCCACCTTTGATTTATATGTGTCGACTGAAAAGATGCACTCTTTGAATCTTGAACGCGCTAACTTCATAAAGGGCATTACTCGTTCAAGCTCCTCGTCCGCGTTTACAGGGTCGCTTCCCGGCCTTGAAGATTCGCCGCCGATGTCTATTATGTGAGCCCCCTCTTCAACCATCTTCTCAGTCTGTTTAAGAGCCATGTCAATCGAATTGTATTTTCCTCCGTCATAGAATGAATCATTTGTCAGATTGAGTATGCCCATTATAAGATATTTTTTGTCTTTAAGCAAATCTTCGGAGGAGACCACAAATGACTCTCTGTCATTCAGCTTCTCAATCATGGCATTTGCGACTTTTTCCAGTGAAAATGGCTGTCCCTTCAGTTTCTCCCTAATCTTAAATAGCTGAGAATCAGTACACATAACCATCATATCCGAAAGAGATTTTTCACCGGATATCACCTGCCTCCCTATGGAGCAGTCGCACCCCACTGAAAGGGCTGTTTGTTTAAGGATGTTAGCCGTCTCCGCTTTTACTTCTCTGAGAAAGAAGAGAGGCAGGGAGGTTTTCCTGTTGAGTATTTCGTAAGAGTATGAATCTGCTTTTGTGCGCTTTATCCAGTCAGTCATGCTCTTTGATTTGTCTCTCAACAGATAGATCTTCACTTGTCTTTTCCCGCTCCTATGAGGTTCAAGGCCTCTTCTCTCGTTATAGGCTTTTTCATCACGCCTCTCACGGCGGAAGTGGTAGTGTGAACTCCGGGTTTCTTTATTCCCCTCATGTAAAGACAGAGTTGCTGCGATTCAACAATCACAAGAACTCCCATTGGCTTCAAGAGATCAACCAGTGTATCCGCTATGTCTGTTGTGAGGCGCTCCTGTATCTGAGGCCTCTTAGAGAGAGTGTCAACCACTTCAAGAAGATTTGAGAATCCGGTTATCTTGTCATTCGAAGGTATGTACGCGATGTGAACGTAACCGAAAAACGGAAGAAGGTGGTGCTCGCACATTGAAAAGAATGGTATATACCTTAAAACTATCATTTCATCCTGATTCTTGGTGGTATATAGAGTGATTTCTTTTTTTACGTCTTTATACAGTCCGGAGAATATTTCTCTGTACATCTCAGTTATTCTTCTCGGCGTCTCTTTCATACCTTCACTGTTCACATTGTCGCCAAGGGCTTCGACTATGAGCTTGACCCCCTTTTCAATTTTGTTAAAATCAATCTGGTTGATTTTTCTCTTCTTTCTTTTCATGCACTTTTCCTTTATTGTTTCGACTTTTTCGAGGGTTGTCAAATCGGAGGCAAATCGGATGTTTTATGCTCTTCTTTAGGACCATCCGGGTTCTGTTTTATAAACACCTCCAGATCTTTTCCGGCAAGTATTGCGTCAATATCATCGCTGTCGAGGGTCTCTCTTTCAATAAGATAATCCGCCATCTTGACAAGCTTTTCCTGTTCTGCCTTTAGTATGTCTGCGGCTCTCTTCAAGGAATTGTCAATGATGTTTTTTACTTCTTTATCAATTAATGTGGCTGTCTGCTCGGAATAATCCTTCTTTTGCATTATCTCCCTTCCCAGAAAGACTGAATCATGCGGATTTGCGTACTGTATGGTTCCAATATTTTCGCTCATTCCCCATTCGCAGACCATTTTGTGGGCTATCTCAGTCGCTCTCTCAATGTCATTTGAAGCTCCTGTGGTCACATCTTCAAGTATCAGCAGTTCGGCAGCCCTTCCGCCGAGAAGAGAAACTATATTGTCAAGAAGGTAATTTTTCGAGTACATATGCCTGTCGTCTATCGGAAGAAATTGAGTTAGCCCGAGAGCCATTCCTCTCGGAATGACGGTCACTTTATGCACTGGGTCAACGTGTTTGAGCCTCTTGGATACAATGACATGGCCTGATTCATGATATGCGCTGATTTTTCTTTCCTCTGGTGAGATTACTGCCGACTTCCTCGCCAGACCCATAAGCACCTTATCCTTTGACTCTTCAAAGTCAGACATGTCGACGGAGTTTTTGTCTCTTCTCGCGGCAAGAAGAGCAGCCTCATTGACCATGTTTGCAATGTCGGCTCCGGTGAATCCTGGGGTTGATTTCGCTAGCAGGTTGAAGTCAACGTCCGCCGAAAGGGGAACTTTTCTTGTGTGAATTCTGAATATGTCCTCTCTTCCCTTTATGTCCGGTCTGTCAATCACGACCCGCCTGTCAAACCTTCCAGGCCTCAAAAGAGCAGGGTCAAGTATGTCCGGCCTGTTCGTCGCGGCCATTATTATCACTGCCTCATCAGTTTCAAATCCGTCCATCTCCACCAGGAGCTGATTCAAGGTTTGCTCTCTTTCGTCATGCCCTCCGCCTATTCCGGCTCCGCGGTGTCTGCCCACTGCGTCTATTTCATCTATGAAAATTATGCACGGCGAATTTACCTTTGCCTTATCGAAAAGGTCGCGCACCCTTGATGCGCCCACTCCAACGAACATCTCCACAAAATCAGACCCTGAAATTGAGAAGAAGGGCACCTTTGCCTCTCCTGCGACTGCTTTTGCCATAAGCGTCTTGCCTGTGCCGGGCGAACCGAGAAGAAGGACTCCGCGAGGTATCCTTCCCCCGAGGCGGATATACTTTCCCGGGTGCTTGAGAAAATCAATTATCTCCCTAAGCTCGTCTTTCGCCTCTTTGGCTCCGGCAACGTCCTGAAATGTCTGTTTTGGAGTAAGAACAAGAGTTGCTGTCGACTTTCCGAAAGTGAATGCCCGATTCTGGGAATTGGACATTGAACGTATGAAGAAATACCAGAAGAAAACAAACATGGCAAGCGGTATAAGATATGGAAGCACTTCGCTCCAGAAATTCGAAGGCTCCTTGACTTTGACTTCAACTCCGTAATAAACAAGGTCTTCGACCAGCCTGTTGTCCTCGTACGGTATTAGGGTGCGGAATTCTCGGCCGCTTTTGTATTTTCCGGTGATGTTCTTCTCTACAATCACGACGCTCTTTATGCTGTCAGACCTTAAGTCCTCGTAAAATTTTGTGTAATCAATCTCTTTCTTTGCATCTGTAAGTCCGCCGATGATCGCCGGCAGAAATAGAAATGCACAGATGAGAACCACCCACATTATTATTGAACGCACTCTTGCGTCGGAAAACAGCTTGTTTTTTTTCATTCGACCTCCGTTAATATTCCTATGTAAGGCAGATTTCTGTAAAACTGCCTGTAATCAAGACCGAAACCCACAACGAATTTATCCTCAATTTCAAAACAGGAATAGTCTGGAACTATTTCCGTGACTCTTCTTGAAGGTTTATTGAGAAGAGTCGCGAGCTTGAGGGATTTCGGATTGTTGACAGAGAGCTTCTCTTTTATTTTGACTATGGTCTGCCCCGTGTCAACTATGTCTTCCACGATAATCACATCCCTGTTCTCGATGTTTATCCTGATGTCCTCCTCGATTCTCACGTTTCCGGAAGAACGGGTTGAATCGCCGTATGAAGATATGACCATAAAATCTACGTTTAGCGGAGTATTGATTCTCTTGATCAGCTCGGCGGCGAAGATGAACGCTCCTTTTAGTATGATTACGAAAACAGGATTTCTGTCCTTGTAATCTTCATTAAGTTTTGCGGCAAGCTTCTCAATCTCCTTCATGAGATTTTCGTTGCTGATATACTCCTCAATCTTTTCGCGCATAGTATCTGTAACACCTCTTTTGTTTGCCGATCCTGTACAAATCGGTTCTCCTTATGTTTCCCACTGCGAGTATCTCTCCCCTTTCATTTACAAGCAGGGGGATTCTCTCTCTCTCTTCCGAAGATACCTTTCAAGAAGACAGAAACTTTGAGATTCTCTTCGGAGAGTTCATGCCGAACGGTATGAACGTGTCTCCGCACTTCATAATCCGCACCGAAAAGTTCTTTCCCGCTTCAAAAGGAAAGAGCATGCATGATTTAATCTTTTCTTCACCCTTATTTACGACTGTCTTATCTATTCTGATTTTATATCCGTTGAACTCTCTCTCCTCTCCGAAAACAAGCTTTGCATCGAGCTCTGCATCTTCTCTGTCGGTTGTAGCAATTTTTATTTCATCATAGGATTTCACAATAATGAGATTCTTTTCAGCTACTCTCAAATTCGGTTTTTTTGACAACACCAAAGAGTCCACCCTGTCTATAAGAGCTGAGTCAACGTAAAAATCTTTGGATATTATGTAATAGAGCAAATTTTTTCTTAATTTATTATTATAATATAAAATCTTTGAAATATCAAGAATAAAAGGATTTCTGCTTCTGACAACGGAAATTTCATGTTCAATTATGAAATCAAACAAATCCAAAACCGATGATGTGTTTTCGAGCATTCTCCCGAATCCCCGGATGCCGTTTTTCATTGTTGATTCAAGAGCAGGCATAAGCTTTCTGCGCACTCTGTTTCTTGTTATTCCCTCATCTGCATTTGTCTCGTCTTCAATGTATTTTATTCTGCGGTTATCAAGGTATTCCCGTATTTCGGATTTCTTCAGAAAGATGAGGGGTTTCATGAAAGAACGCGACAGCAGGCGGTTTGACTGAATGCCTCTTATTCCCGCTCCCCTCTCGACGTTTATAAAGAACGTCTCCACCGCATCGTCAAGATTATGTCCGGTCATTATGAAATCGGCTCTGTTTTCGCGGGCCTCATTCAAAAAGATTTTCCTTCGCGCCTCCCTCGCCGCCATCTCAAACCCTTTTTGCCTTCTTTGTTCTGAATTTACAGAGTCGTCAGAATAGAGAGCAATCTCCACTTTGCGCTTTTTGCACATGTTTTTTACAAACAATTCTTCACTCTGAGCGCCTTTCCTTTCATTGTGATTGACATGAATGACCTTAAATCTGACACTATGGTTCTTTCTGCAATAAAGCAAAAAATAATAGAGGAGCGTAGAGTCAGGGCCGCCGGAGATTCCTGCGATTATTCTTTTCCCTCTTATATCTATGTTGTTTTTCAGCAGATTTTCAAAAACACGTTTATACATAACTATATAATATACAATAAAAAGATAAAATATCAAGAAAAAAATCAAGGGTCACACGGTCATGCGGCGTCCTTTGACGTTTCTATCCTTTATTTCAAGCGACCTTGCCTTCATGATGGCCCACTCTCCGTATCTGCGGCGTATCTCGTCAACAGCTTCCGCTATGGGCGGTTTTTGCTGTGAATAAAAATCAAGCTTCATCTGTTCGCCTATTGAGCGCACGTTTGATACGGATATTCCCAAAAGCCTTACCGGCATTGCTATTTCGATTGAATCAAAGATTATCTTTGAATATAGCTGAATGTCGTCCGGCGAACTTATGTGCCTCTGCACCTTCTTCTGCTTTGTAAACGTGCGGAAATCAGAGTATCTGACTGTGAGAGTGACCGTGTTGCCCTCAACGTTGTGTTTTTTCATCCTGAATGAAACATGTTCGGAGAGAATGGAGAGCAGTGAAAGAAGAGTCTTCCTATCCATTGTGTCCTTTTCCATCGTATGAGTGTTTCCGACGGATTTTATCTCATCCTCGAGGTTCCACATCATGTTTACCGAGTCCCTTCCGTATGAGACCTCTCTGAGAATGAATGCGTAGCTGTTAAAATGTTTCCGCAGTATGTCCATAGGATAATCTCTTATCTGTTTTACGCTGTATATTCCGAGTTTGTTCAGGTGCTTTGTCGTCTGACGCCCTATGCCCACGACATCCTCCACGCGCTTCTCTCCTATGTATGAAAAAGCATCCTCCACAAGAGTGAGTCCGTCCGGTTTATTCTCTCCTGATGCCATCTTTGCCACAAGCTTGTTCTTTGCTATGCCTGCAGAACATGTTATTTTGATATTATTTTTTATCTCTCTCTTTATTTCGACTGCCATCATTAATGCATCATCCATGGAATCCGCATGAAAGAACCCCTCGTCAACCGAATAAATATCAACATTTCCGGCGATTCTTTCAACAATCGAAAATATCTCCTTTGATATGCTCGCATACTTCTCCATGTCCGGTTCCACGGATATTAGGTTGGGACACTTTCTGAATGCTTCGAACATGGACATGCCTGCGCGAATCCCGTACTCGCGCGCCTTGTATGAAGCGGCGGAGACGACTGTCCTGCTTTTTTCGCTTCCTCCTACGGCAAACGGGAACTTTGCAAAATAGGGCTTCGAGGCAAGCTCAACCGAGGCGAAAAAAGCGTCCATGTCTACGTGGCAGTACCATTTCATGCGAGAGTGCTCTCCACTTCAGTCAAATACCATCTGCTCATTGAGGTTACAAACAAAAGATGATAGTAGAATGATCCTGAAATCACTGAAAAGTGCTGATTTATCCCATTCTCATCGACTGTGCGCCAATTGTAAGTTATGTTCTCTATTTTAAGGCGTCTGTTGTTCCATATGAAATATATCGGCTTTATTTTACCGTCTGAAAAGAGAGTTATAACATATAGAGGTTCTTTCATAATTTAGTTTAACTTATAATCATTAAGTTATTATTAAACGGACTTTATAAATCCAATCACCTTGCCGACAATTGAAAAATCATCTGTCTTTTTAATTTCTATTTCAGAGTACTTTTCATTCTCCGGCAAAAGAAATATTTCATTCTCTTTTTCAAAATACCTTTTAATGGTAAGTTCTCCGTTGAGGAGAGCCACGACAATGTCCCCGCTTTTTGTCTGGAGGGACCTGTCTACAAGGACCATGGAATTATGTTCAAGACCCGCGCCTGTCATACTCTCTCCGTTTATTCTGAGAAAGAACCTCTCCTTGTGCGAACCTTCCATTATGAATGAATCCTCTATGTCTGACTCGGATGAGAGCGGAAGTCCGGCGGATATCCGTCCGAGAAGCGGGACTATTGAAAAGTCGTCTCTAGAGGATATTCCCCTTGATATTCCGCTCTTTCTCTCTATAAGCCCCATATCATGAAGATTCTTCATATGGACAAAGACCGCCTTTGTGCTTTTAAAGCCGAGGTCTGAAGCCACTTCCCTTACCGTGGGAGAATAGCCGCTTCTCTTTCTGAGCTTCTCTATTGATTCAAGAACTTTTTTCCGGGAACCGCTCACCTCTTTCATAATTCTCCTTTTGTAAACATTTGTTTACATTATACTCAAATAAATCAAAAAGTCAAGTGGGTCCAACCCTGTGTCTCCGCACTGCAGGATCAAATACAAATACAACTGGCTGTTGGCGGGTTTAGCGCCGGCTCACACACTCCGCTTCGCCTCTGTATCAAGATGGAATAGCCAAGCAAGCGGCCAACCACTTGATGGGCAACTAGCCGGAGCGTCCTCGCCGGCTTATAGCTTTCACTGACCTGTTGTGGGGACACACCGAAGAAATGTCCCCACAGACTCAAAAACATTGGAGGGCGGTGCTTAAGCTGCACTGAAATTTTTAAGTATGCCTGTAAAGATAAAATCTTACTCAACTGTGAATTGCCTTTTTAACTTTTAACTTGTAACCTTTAACCGAATAGTTTAGCGTTCATTCGGACATCATCACCGGCAGCATATCATGATGGGTTAGAGTTGGAATGCTGAAAACAGCAGTCCAACAACTACAGCCGGCCCACATGATGACCTGCCTTGTGATAATGTTCTCATTCACTTTGGGCTTACACTATCTATAAGATAATTGTTTAGCGCAGACTCCTAAACATTGAATCCCAGTGCTTAAGCCGCACTGAAATTTTTGAGTATGCCTGTAAAGATAAAATCTTACTCAACTGTGAATTGCCTTTTTAACTTTTAACTTGTAACCTTTAACCGAATAGTTTAGCGTTCATTCGGACATCATCACCGGCTTACCCATTGTCTCCTCTCTTTTTCTAATGTATAATATATGAATGAGAAGATGCGAGTTTTACGAAAAAATTGATTTGAATAGAGTAAGATGCACTCTCTGCCCCCATTACTGCACTCTCTCTGAAAATCAATCCGGACTCTGCTTCGGCAGAAAGAATATAAACGGAGAGCTGATGCCAGTAAATTATGAAAAGGCGCTCACAATTGCTGATGACCCTATTGAAAAGAAGCCTCTGTACCACTTTCATCCCGGTTCAATGATAGTATCGGTTGCGCAGCACGGCTGTAATCTCAGATGCCCCTTCTGCCAGAATTACGACATCTCTCAGACATACAGGGATACGCCATCTCTTCCTGTTGACGGTCTCTACAACATCATCAGAAAGAAGAAAAGAGACTCTGTCGCATTCACTTACACTGAGCCTTTAATGTGGTATGAGTATATACTTGATTTCGGAGTAAAGTACTCACATGAAATTCAAATAGTCCTTGTAACCAACGGCACAATAAACGAGGAGCCTTTAAGGAAGATTGTTCCTTATATAAAGGCGGTAAATGTGGATTTAAAGTCATTCAATAAAGATTTTTACAGAGACGAACTCAAGGGAGACCTCGAAACTGTGAAGAGAAGCATAAGGATATTCAGCGAAGAGAAGGTTCACATTGAAGTGACCCATCTTCTCCTGCCCGGAAAGACTGATGATGAAAGAGAGTTTCATGACATGATTGAATTCATCGCATCAGTCTCGCCAAAGATTCCGTTTCATATCTCAAGGTACTTCCCAAATTACAAATACTCTCTCTCTCCCACCCCCCTTGATAGGATGACAAAACTCTATAAAATCGCCGGAAAGAAGCTTGAATACGTATACCTCGGAAACGTTGCCGGAGAATGGTTTTCAGACACCCTCTGTCCTAAATGCAAGACCCTTCTTGTTTCAAGAGACGGATACAATACTCTTAACAGCCTTAAAGAGCCTGAATGCTTCAACTGCAAAGAGAAAATAAATATAATACTGTGAAAAATTATTCACACATTTGCGCTTTTCTTTGAATTTGCACCATTTAGCATTTGATAAATATTACAATAGCTTGACTTAAGATTGTTGGAGCATGGCACATTTATTGCTTTATTTTAGCTAAACAAAGGAGTTCTTATGGCAAAAAGAAGCGGTTTCACTCTCATCGAAGTAATGATCGCGATTGTAATCGTCGGGATTATAGTAGGCATGGCAGTGCCGTATGTGAATTCAACACAGGCAAAGTACAACAATACAATAAATAATCTTATAGACAAGCTCAATATGGCTCGCCAGGAGGCTATAACAAGGAATCTTACGACAACTTTCTATATTGACGCGGATTCTTTCTTTTACGGCAGCGACAAATTCGTTTATGATACGCGAATTGAAGCGGTTGTTTACAATGCAGACGGAGAGGAAATATCATTTGAAAATCCGATTCTTTTTAATGCAGGAGGAACGACTCCCAAGCTTGTGGTTTTCGAAATAAGCGGATTTGACAAACTTACAAGGATATACCTTATGCCGTCCGGATACATTTTAAAAAGCAATGAAACAGAGTAGGAGGATATATGAAAAAGGGATTTACTCTGCTTGAACTCCTTGTTTCGACAATTATTCTTTCAGTGGGAATCATGGGAATCGGTGCGCTCTTCCCTGCCGCTTTGCGAAGCTCTCTACTGACACGCCAGAATTCGCAGGCAATAGAGTACTGCCAACAGGAGATAGAATTTTTAAGGACATTGAATTATGAAGATACCGCTCTCGAAGCAGGAACGCACGGTCCGGACTCTCTCGATGATAAATTTGAAAGGAATTATGAAATTTTCCCTGATTATCCTGCAGTCGACATGAAAAAGATAGTGGTCACTGTCTCATGGAAACAGAGAGGCGGAGGAGGAGGACTTGACCATGAACAATCCATTACAACCTATATTTCGAAAAATTAGCAAGGAGAATACAATGAAAAAAAGAGGATTCACACTACTTGAACTTCTTTTGTCTTTAACCATATTTTCAGTTATAATCGGAGCAGTCACCGGAGTGTTTTTAAGCAGCCAGAGAACCAAACAGAGGGTCGACCAGCTTGTGCAGGCGCAGCAGTCCGCGAGAACGGCGATCGATTATATGATAAAGGACTTAAGAGCCGCAGGCTACAACATTGACATTGACGAATCAATGACATCTACGCCCCAGCGGAGAATCGTTTACGCATCTGCATACGAGGTTGTCTTCAATGCCAACATTCTTCCATCAGAGGCCTCCCCTGCTTCCCCCCTTGAGCCGAGCGCAATGAAAGTGACTCCGACGGAGCGACCGGCCCATTATTATCCAGTGACCAAGTACAACACAGGAGCGGAGACAGTCGTCTTCACTCTTGATTGGGATAATGACGGACTTATCAATGCCAATGACAGGGACGGGTCACCCGCAATATTTACAGACAATCCGAATGACTACTGTCTTATCAAAAGGGTTTATGGAGAGTGGGATGACGGTTCAAACATCAAGACCCTTGTAGAGGGAATTGAAGGATGGACAAACCAGGAGGTGGTCTCAATTGTCGCAGGACCGGACAGGTATCCTTCGCAGTCAGAAGGAACTCCGATATTCGGTTATTGGATTGACAATGACGGAGACCCTGTTACTCCTCCGGAGCTTTTTGGAGACACTGACGGTGACGGTGAGCTGAGTGAAGCTGAAGGGAACTCCCTTTCTCCTATAACCAATTACGAAATTCTTGATAAAATCGAGCTTATAACGGTCAACGTTACGGGTGTATCTCAGTCGCCTTTTCAGGGAGAATATACTGAGACATCAATCAAAACCGACGTTTCTGTAACGAGAAACGTCTCAATAAAAGTCTTTCTTGCAAAGGGACATGTCTATCTTGACGAAAATACAGACGGAATATATGACACGGGAGAACCGGGTCTTGAGAATATGAAAGTGCGCCTCTCGACTGGAGAGACGTCAATAACAGACGAGAATGGCATTTGGACTTTCGCGATTATACCAGGCACATACGGAGTCTCTGTCTCTCCGGACATACTCTACAGAGGCACAACCGCTCTTAATTTTGATTTTACAGTCAAGAATGAATCCGCTGATTTTACCCTTGATAGTGTGTATAAAAACTTTTTCGGGATGGATTCAACACCATCTGCAAATATCAAGGGAGTTATCTTTCATGATTTGAATTCGGACGGTTTATGGCAGACGGAGGATGAACCGGGACTTTCAGATATTCAGGTCTCGGTTTGGAACAATAACACTTCTTCAGTCTCCTCGCCTGCCGATTCCGTAGGAACATACGACCTTCTCGCGAATGCTGAGGAGACGCTCTATGTTTGGGTTATTCCGCCAGACTCATTCGCATCAAGCGGAGTAGACATTATTGACCAGCTTGGTTATACAACTGGCTCTCCCGTGGTATCGGCTCTGTCAACCTCTGCCGCTATGGTCTATATGCAGGAGGCAGAGGTCTCTTACGTTGCATTCGGCCTTTTAGC
>JAQVDU010000074.1 GCA_028698175.1 bacterium
CTTCACAATGCATGGTCAAGATGGAGAATGGATAACTTTGACACTCTTTACTATAATAACGGAACTTCGGATTCATGGAAATCGGCACTCAATCTGTCAAGCGCAAATGACTACTTGAGACTGCGCATGTATTCAAAGGGACTCTACGGCCAGAATATGATAGTGGGTGATGACGATACAGGATGCGATTGGGACAATATCTATTTCAGAGACCCTTCAGGGACAAAACCTGTTTATGACAAGGACAAGGACCGCGACTGCGAATCGACAGGTTCGCACAGAAAACTTGTCGCATATAATGTGCATGCAGACACCTTTGATCTGTCCAGCTCAGGACATGGTTCGCATACAACAGGGTCAGTTGCGGCTGATTCTCTGAACTCAGGTCTTCCCTCTGCTACAGCCTTTGCAAGGGTGATGGGAATGGCCCCCCTTGCCAAACTGGCGTTTACAGACATAGGAGGAACTGGAGATGCTCTTGTTCTTCCTACAAACTATGCTGACATTTACGAGTGGGCATATGATGCAGGAGCGAGGATACACACGTCATCATGGGGACAATCATCCGGCGGATATAGTAACTACACTGCAAATTCACAGCAGTTGGATTCATGCGCTTGGAGAAATAAGGATTACATGATGTTCCGCTCAGCCGGAAACTCCAACCTTGACAGAGATTCTGTAAATACTCCCGCAACTGCCAAGAACATTGTCTGCGTCGGCGCGACAGAGTCGGGTTTCGGTTCAGCCACTACGACATGGGCAGTTAACGGCGGCGCAACAAGAAATGAACTGAATGACGTAGCAGAATTCTCGTCCCACGGACCCACAAAGGAGGGGATGATGAGGCCTGACGTCTGCGGTTCAGGCGGATGGTATATATGGTCTGTCGACTCAGACGGAAACCTTGCTTCGAACAATGCAGGCATAACTTACATGGGCGGAACATCAATGTCAACACCCACAACCGCAGGATTCGGCGCTCTTGTAAGGCAGTATTTCACTGAAGGATGGTACCCTTCCGGAGCAAAGAATGCGGCGGATGCGATAGCTCCTTCAGGAGCATTGATTAAGGCGATGATAATAAATTCAACAAGAAACTCCAACGGAGCATATTCCATAAGCACTATAAACAATACCGGAACCCAGAGCGCTCCTTCGCAGGGGCAGGGTTGGGGAAGGGCGACTATGGCTGACGCCATATTCTTTGCCGGTGACGTAAGGGACCTTAAGGTGTGGGACATAACAAGCGGATTCACGTCTGCAGGACAGTATCATGAGTACACAATAACAACCGGTCCTTCGACTACAGAGTACACAAAAATAGTTCTCACATGGGTTGATTATCCTGCAAATACAGGAGTCACCTCTCTTGTGGTCAATGACCTGAACTTAACCGTTACAGTCAATGGGAACACATACCTCGGAAACGTATTCGGCACGACAGCGCGTTCTATCACAGGCGGCTCTGCCGATACCAAGAACGTTACAGAAGTCGTTTGGCTTGACGCAACTCCCGGACAGACAATAACAATAAGAGTAACTGCAGCTGCAGTTCCTTACGGACCCCAGCCTTACGCTTTGGTCGCTACGGGAGATTTTATAACAGCTGCAAAGATAAATTATAAGAAATCAGTTATACTTGATTCTCCAACGCCGGTTCTCGTTGATGCAAAACTGAACAATGGTGAGATTTCCGATTTCAACCTTTGGATATCAAACAACACAGGCGCGAGCCAGACAATATCGTCGGCAAAGCTTCGCGAGGGCTCCACATACATAACCAACCTTGACTCTCTCGGTTCGTACGGCACAGTTGCCAATAATGATTCGGCATACTCTGTCTATAGGTTCTCTGTTGCGAGCAACACTCCTGACGGAACCTCAATTCCGTGCACGCTCTTTGTTGCCTACGGCACCAAAGTCGACACAAATGCATTCGCTCTTACAGTTTCAGGCACTTCGATTGCCACAACAAATAAGGATTCTCTCTATTACTATTATTCAGCCCCAGTCAAGAGCGTTAAAACCGATGATATGTGGGATACAAGGTATCTATCTAAGGCATCGACAACAGAAATATTATACGTCAAGAATACTGATGCGACCTCAGTAAAGTCAATATCAGTCACTAATGCAACGGTAAAGCACAGCGCCACATGGGTTAAGAGCGTAACGCCTACAACCGGCACCGTAGCTGTGGGAGATTCTCTGGGAATTAAAGTGATAGTCGATCCTTTGGGATTGACCTATGGCGCGACTTACAGAGACACTCTCCTTGTCTATACAGACGCAGATTTCACAAAGGCAGTGACTCTTCAGGTTCCTTTAATACTGCAATACGGAGCGACTGCTTCATTTGAATCAAGCGTTATAGCTTTAATTGAAAATGACGACTGCGAGCTCATCTGGAACACAAACGGCATAAAGAACTGGAGCATTTCAAGAAGCAGAAATTCAAATGAGATTGAGATAATAGCAAATGTTTCGCCGACTCAGGCAACTGCGGTTTACAAGGATTTCAATCTTGAAGAGGGAAACTGGTTCTACAGGGTCGGTTACAAATCAAATGACCAGATGAACTGGTCAATGCCTGTATCAGCGCTGATCATAAAAGTCGATGACGGAATCTCGCTTGAGAAGGACATGAATAAATCTTTTATACCTTTGAAATTGTCAATCTCAAAAAAGACCACCGTCAAAGTAAGCATCTATGACATGACAGGCAGGCTTTCTGCTGTAGTGGCAGACAGGGAATTTGACGGCGGCGTCTACAGAATTGTCTTTGACGCGGCAGACGCCAATCTCTCAAACGGAATATACTATATCAAAGCAGAGATAAACAACAAGAGCTATACTGAAAAGTTTACAATAGTTCGATAATCCCAAGGAAGGGGGGGCTTCAAGCCCCCCCTTTTTTTTTATTTTCCCTATTTACTTTATAAAAATATGGACTTATAATAAAAAAAAAGGAGGCGTGATGAAAGCGAGAATTCTCATTTCAGTTTTAATTATCATTGTATCGATTTCCGCATTTGCGGTTTCGGACAAATTATATCTAAAAATAGAGGAGATATCAACAAAGGTAGGACCCTCTGATTATTCTCATCTGAACCTGCAGAGGTATTCGATTGACGGATATGACTACTTTGTCGTGCAGTTCAGCGACATTATAAGGCCAAACTTCAAAAATGACATAATCAAAAACGGCGGAGCAATTCTCGACTATATTCCTGACAATGCCTATATAGTTAAAATGGATGTAAAATCATTTGAGAAGATAAAGAACTTGAAGAGCGTTCAGTATGTATCAATATGGTAGCCGGCTTACAGAATCGACCCTGCTATACTTAATAATGAAGTTAAATCCATTGAAGGCAAGGATTCTCCCGGAAAGGTGCAGTTTAAAGTGACTATGTTTTCCGGAGAGGACAGGGAATCATTCAAAGAGGCTGTGAGTTCAATAAACGGAGTTAAGATTCTCGGAGGGGAACACGTTCTTCTGATTGAAGTCGATGAGATTCTCGCGCGCGGCACAGCAGTCGAATTGGCATCTTTAAGAAGCGTTTACTGGGTATCAAGATTCATTCCCTTTGAGCTTCACAATGCATGGTCAAGGTGGATAATGGACACATTTGACACCCTAAACATGAAAGCGGCCGCTGATTCATGGAAATCCCAGCTTTCAATGAGCACTGCGGCTGATTCTGCGAGGATGCAGTTATACGCCCACGGACTCTACGGTCAGAATCAGATTGTCGGAGTTGACGACACGGGTTGCGACTGGGACAATATTTATTTCAGAGACCCTGCCGGAACGAAACCGGTTTACGATAAAGATGATGACACAATATGCGAAACAAGCGGAACGCACAGGAAGATTGTATGCTACAATGCTTATCAGGACACATTTGATCTTTCAAGCTCAGGCCATGGCACACACACATCAGGCTCAGTTCTTGCAGATTCAATGAATTCAGGTCTTCCAAACGTCAATAATTTTCCGAGGGTGATGGGAATGGCTCCCATGGCAAAGCTCGCATTCTATGACATCGGAGGCACGGGAGACGGAATATACACCCCGACGGATATTGGAGAAATATACATCTGGCATTACAATGCGGGAGCGAGAATAACCACATCATCATGGGGATACTCAGCAGGCGGAAGCTCAGGGTATGATACTGAGGCAAGAAATGTTGATATAGCCGGATGGAACCATAAGGAGATGTGCATGCTCCGCTCTTCCGGAAATGACAATACAAGCAATGATTCAACAAATACACCCGCTACAGCAAAGAATATAGTTACAGTGGGAGCAAGCGAGAGCGGCTTCGGAAGCGGATCGACCACATGGAATGTCAATGGAACAGGAACAAGAAATGAAATACTCGACGTAGCCGAGTTTTCATCACACGGTCCCACAAAAGAGGGACAGAGAAAGCCTGAAGTCCTCGGTTGCGGAGGATGGTATATATGGTCTGTCGATTCAGACGGAAATCTCGGCTCAAACAATGCCGGAATAATGACAATGGGAGGAACCTCAATGTCAACTCCGACAACTGCCGGATTTGCCGCTCTTATAAGACAGTATTTCACAGAGGGGTGGTACCCATCGGGTTCTCCTGACGCCGGCGACGCCATAACGCCATCAGGAGCTTTGATAAAAGCGATGCTCGTCAACTCAACGAGAAATTCTCCCGGCGCCTATTCAACCGATGCCATTAACAGCACTGCGACGCAGAATGCTCCTTCAATGGGGCAGGGATGGGGAAGGGTGACCATGGCTGACGTGATTTATTTTGACGGTGATGAGAGAGACCTTTGGGTTGTTGATGAAACGACCGGTTTCACAACTGCCGGTCAATACAATGAATATACAATCAATCTCGGGTCATCAACTTCCGAATATATAAAAGTAGTTCTCACCTGGACAGACTATCCGGCAAATACGGGAGTATCAAATGCTCTTGTCAATGACCTTAATCTGACTGTGACGCTTGACGGAAATACATATCTGGGAAACGTCTTCGGAACTTCATCCCGTTCAATAACAGGCGGCACGGCAGACAACAGGAACGTCACAGAAGTTGTATGGCTTAATGCCGTAGCAAGCGGAACTTTGACTATCAGAGTCACTGCGCAAAACATTCCCTCCGGACCTCAGCCCTATGCTCTGGTCGCAACAGGAGATTTTGTTTCAATGAACGGACATAAACCGTCTGTACCTATGCTTTATAAACTTTATGACTGCGCGAGGGTGCCTGTTTTAAAACCGAATGTATCATTCATGTCAACCGATGAAGAGAACGACGCGATAAACTACAGAATCATGTACTCTACAGACCCTGCATTTGCATCTGCTGACAGCTTCACAACTTCAACGTACGCAAGCGGAGCGACTGTTGACGTGCAGTTTCCATCCGATTTGACTGACAATACCACCTATTACTATAAAGTAAAGGCGCAGGATCCATCGGGAAGCGGCTATTGGAGTTCATACAGCACAGTGAGAAGTTTCACTGTCTTCCAGAACCTCGGTGCCGGAAATTACTCATGGTATCAGACGAAGAATGCGCAGTTTTCAAAGAACACTCTCACAGGAACAGTTCTTGCCGGAGACACTTTGAAGCTTACATCGGCGTCCGGATTCGACGCAGAGACTCTTCTATTCTCCGATTTCGAATCCGGAACTGCAGGCTGGACAGTTGTCGATGCGGGCGGTACAGGTACATGGACGAGAGTCGCATCCGGACAGGGTGATATAAGCACCTATTATCCTCCTAATCCGGGTTCTTATTACTATTATTATTCTGATGACGATCAGGGAAGCGCGAATACGACTGCCGAGGAGTATCTCTATTCGCCTGCGGTCGCAGTTTCCTTAAGCGATTCTTTGGTCCTCAAATACGGATACGGATTCAGATACTATGAGCCAGGAGAGTTCTTGAGAGTCTCGTACAGGGTATTCAAATCAGGCATGTGGCAGTCTTGGACACAGATAGCCCAATACTCGGGAGTAAGCTCAAGCGGCGACGTTTCATACAATATTACAAGCGAGCTTCCGTGCGATTCTGTGCAGATGCTCTTTTTGTATGATGACGGAGGCGGATGGGGCTGGGCGGTTGCTGTTGACAATGTCGGCGTTTATGTGATGAATGAAATTTCGAATGATTCCGGCACAATGACAACCGTTCCTATAAGCTACTCTGAGATGGAACTTGTCGCATCGCGCTCAAACTGGGGTTTTGTCAACTGGATGCAGTCATCCACAGGCGACTCAATACTCATTCAGCTGGAATACAATGACGGAGGAACGTGGAATCTGATTCCCGATTCTGACCTTCCGGGCAATTCAACAGGAAAGTTCGGCGGAGCAGTTCTCAACTCTTTCAGCATACAATCTCTTAATACTTCGGTGTATGATTCTTTGAGGGCAAAGGTAGCTCTTCACAGAAAGTCATTCAAATCGGCAACTGAACCTATGCTTCTTGCTCTTGAGGTGGGAAACAACGTGAACAGCATTACTTCAATACAGGAGACAGCCGTAACCGCAGAGATGAACGAAAAGGGAGTTGTCGTAAAATGGAGCGCCGCAGGAGAAATCTTCAATTCATTCATCATTGACAAGATGCTTGAAGGAGGGGACTATACCAAGGTCGGCGTGGCGAAAAACAGTGACTCATATACTGACGCAAATTTCAAGACGAACAGCAAATACACTTACAGAGTGACAGGAGTCAAAGCGAACGGAAATGACACTATTCTGGGCACTGCGGTTGTATTCACCGGAATGGCTCCGAAGAGCTTCAAATTAAACAACCCGAATCCCTCAGTGTCCAACAGGTATTTCAGCATTTCGTTTGCAGTCCCTTACAAAACTCCTGTTTCAGTAAATGTGGTTGACATTTCAGGCAGAGTCTGCATTAAAGTCGCCGACGAAATACTTGAAGGCGGATACTACAGAAAATCAATCGACACAAGCAAACTTTCCGACGGAACCTACTTCATTATCATGAAGGGTGGCGACTACTCTTCAGTGAAGAAGGTAATAAGAATAAAATAGAGGCCGGATAACTGCGGGGGGATTTAATCCCCCCGCAAAAAAGAATATGAGAAGAGAGTGGGTTTATATTCTGATTCTTTTCTTTTTGTGTGCGGAGTCAAAGGTAATTATAAATGAGGTGATGGCAAATGTAAAGGGCAGCGACTCCGATGCTCTTTCTCCGGGCGACAGGAACGAGTTTATAGAGCTTTACAATCATACGGATTCAACGGTTAACATGCTTGATTATTCAATTTCAGACGGCGATGCCAGGGACTTCATTATTATGTACCCGGAGTCGCTTCCTCACCCGGGCGGAATTATTCATGACTCTTTAATACCTCCCAATTCATACGCGGTTATACTTGATCCTGAGTATTCTCTTTTGGGAGACTCGCTCTATTATATGGTTTACTCTATCCCTGAAAACGCCTATGTCTTCACAATATCCAACACAACCTTCGGAGAGAATGGTCTTTCATCAAACGACTGCATATATTTACTGGATAAAGAGGATTCTGTTGCCGACACATACGGCACCCCTCTATCGGAAGACAATTTCCCTTATGATGCAGGTGACGGCATATCAATAGAGAAGAAGAATTTTTACTATGCCGATTCTCCCAATTCATTTTCGCCATCTTTGGATCCTTCAGGCAATTCGATAGGAAGAAAGAACTCGGTGTTCATTGAAGGTGCTGTCATTGATTCTATTATAAAGGAGATTGAGAATGACATATGCCGACTCAGAATCTTTGTGAGCGAAATTGAGGGTTATGAGGACAATCTTATAGTGGAATATGAAGAATCGCGCGACACTGTTGTGATTGATTCTTCGGTAATTCAGATTGAGATAGACAATGAAATTCATAAGATGGCAAACCTGTGCACTCAGTCATCCGAAGATTGGACAACTCTTCTAACAAGAGAAGAGTACAACCCAGGCACTATAGTTTTGAATGAATTCATGGTGCAGTCAAACGAATGGGTGGAAATATTCAACCCCCACAGCATTCCGTTTTATCTTAAAGAGATTACATTGATAAATTCAGGCGACACAGTCTATCTGAAAGGAGGAAAAATAAACCCGGAGGGGTATGTAATTCTCTCTAAAGACACCTCAGAAGTTAAGTCGGAGTATTATGATTTACCCTTAAAACTTTATGAGTGCGACCTTTTTGCTCTTCCAGACAGGGAAGACACTGTTTTGCTGCTTCTTGACGGAGAATTAATAGATTCGACAATAAGAGGATTTGAAGGAGGCGGTTCTTCAGTAGAAAGGATAAGCTTTTCGACCGCAGGTTTCAGAAAAGAGAATTGGGACAATTGTATTGATTTCGATGGAGCTACTCCGTGCATGAAAAATTCAATAGATTTCAGGTTTGATAACCAGCCTGATTCTATCTCTATAGCTCCTGAAATATTGACTCCGCTCTCTCCAAACCTCTTCGTATCGTTTAAACTGAGTGAGCACAGCGGAATTCTCAATGCTAAGATTTATGATGATCTCGGAACTCTGATTGAGAAGCCGATATCTGACAGACCTGTCTCTTCGAAAGAGACGATATTCATAAAAAGATTGTCATCAATTCTTAAAGACGGGTTATATATTCTTTATGTTGAAATCAAGACCGATTCAAGAGTAATAGCAAGGATGCTTAAATTCGCTGTCAGAAATAATTGACATTTAGAAAAAAAACGTTATACTATTGACACTGTTACAAAATGCGCCCGTGGCTCAACTGGATAGAGCACTTGACTACGGATCAAGAGGCTAGGGGTTCGACTCCCTTCGGGCGCAAATCTTTGAAATAAGATGGCTGAAACTGTTATAGGCGATGAAGATCGTAATAAGAAAAGTCATCCTGAACGCTTCTCAAGTTATTTCTACTGTGAAGGGTCTGTCAGATGTTTATGTTTACATACTTACCAATAAAAACAAAACAGTGCTTTATACAGGTGTCACTAATAACATTATTAGAAGAATCTATGAACACAAACAAGGTTTTATTAACGGGTTTGCAGAGAAATATCGAACGCGAATTCTTATTTACTATGAGTGTTTTGACTCAATTTATGAAGCCATAAAGAGAGAAAAGACGCTAAAAGGTTGGAAAAGAAAAAAGAAAGAAGAACTGATAAATAAAATTAATCCTACTTGGTCTGATAAATGGAATACCATAGTAGAATGATAGATTCTTCACACGAGAACAGTGGATAGAGGTTTTCAGAATGACTGATTTGAGTAAAAAGGAAATGACAATGCCAGAAAAATATGATGTAAAATTCATGAAATGCGCTCTTGAAGAGGCAACCAAAGCTTTTAAGAAGGGTGAAGTTCCTATCGGATGCGTAATAGTCAAAGACGGAGAGATAGTCGCGAGGGGGCACAACACGATAGAAAAAGATAAATCCTCATTATCGCACGCGGAGGTGAAGGCGATAAAAAAAGCTCAGAAGGTGACTGGCGATTGGAGACTTAACGGATGCACTCTGTATTCGACAGTTGAACCGTGCGTAATGTGCGTTTCAGCGTGCATTTTATCGAGAGTGGACAGAGTGGTGTACGGATGCAGGGAAGTAAACCTAGGTGGATGCGGCTCTATTGCTGAAATACACAGATTGAAAGGATTCAGCCATAAAACTAAAGTAGAAGGCGGAATTCTTGAAGAGGAGTGCTCGCAACTGATGAAGAGCTTCTTCAAATCAGTAAGAAAAAAATAGGTTGAAATCAATTTCGTTTTCTATATAATTGTCAAAGTTCTTTGGAGAGGTGGTCGAGTTGGTTTAAGGCACCGCACTCGAAATGCGGAGTATCCTTACGGGTACCCTGGGTTCGAATCCCAGCCTCTCCGTTTTAAGTGGGGACACACAGAAGGAATGTTCCCAGGGATTCGAACGGTGAGGAGCGCTCGCGTTGCGAGAAGAAGCGACGAAACCGCGGAGTTGATTAAATGGGGACACACCAAAGGAATGTCCCCAAA
>JAQVDU010000075.1 GCA_028698175.1 bacterium
TCCCTCCTCAACGTAGATTGCCGTTATTATTCCGTTGATGGGAGATGTTATAAGGGTTTTGTTTATGTTATCCTTTGCTATGTCGTACGAAGCCTGCATTGAAGCGAGAGTGTTTTCCGCATTTTTTTATTCAAGCTCAGATAGCGTATATTCGGAGAGCGATATAAGTTTTTCCTCAAAAAGTTTCTTCTGATTATCAAATTTGTAAGAGATGTAGTCATAGTTGGATTTCGCCGCATTTAGGGCTGTTTCAGCTTCATTGAGCCGCGCTTTTTGTGAAATGTCGTTTATCTTCATCAAAGGAGAGCCGACATTAACTTTTGCTCCCTCGGCAACGTAGATCTTCGTGCATTTGCCCGTTATATCCGATGATATTTCAACGTCCACGAAAGGCTCTAAAGTTCCGTCTATGCTGACGCTTTCATTTATCGACTCTATTTTTATTTCAGAAACTTCAACAGTCGCGGCGGGTTTTCTTTTTCCGCAGATGATAAATAAAAGTATTAAAACAACGATGACTATTGTTGTTATTGTTCTTTTCTTCTTAAGGAATTTCACGGTTTCCTCCTTAGTAAATACATATACCTGTAATAGAGTTTATACATCTCCTTTTTGGCTTTAATCAGGTTGATGGCGCTTTCAAGGTAGTTTTTCTGGTAAGTGATGTAATCTGCAGTTGAAACCTCTCCGGCAGAGTAGAGGCGCTGTGATTTCTCAAAGACCTTTTTAGACGCTTCAAAGCTTTTTTCCGCGCTTTCATAAAGGTCTTTTGTCCAGCTCACTCTGCTACCAAGATTTTTAAGTTCAAGCAGGAGAACCTGCTTTGTCTTCAAAAAATCAATGTTAGAAGATTTTCTTGCATAAGATTTGTCGATAACGTTCAAAGTGCGGGAAAACCCGGTGAAGACGGGAAATGTAACGCTCACTCCGGCTCTGAATGATGCATCCGATCCGAACCTTGAAAAGTCAATGTCTAGAAGAGAGTCCGACAGGCCGTAAGACATATTAAAAGTGGCTTTAGGGAAAAACTCGGAATAGGATGAAACTTCATCCGCCACTGCTGCGCTGTATGTTTTTGCCGATATTACATATTCAGGTATATTCTTCAGAATATCTTCCTCTTCAAACGTGAAATCGCTGAAAACAGGAATTTCGTTGACGTCGAGAAGGCGTCCGGGGTTCTCAATCCCGGTAAGGGTCGTGAAATCAATGAGAGCGGCGTCATAAGCGCTCTGATTGACTTTGTAGGAGTACGCGACATTGAAATAGTTTGAATTGAGAATCAGAAAATCCGTTTCTGAGATAAATCCGGAATTCTGCAGAACGTCTCCCTTCTTGACGTTCTCTTCTTCTCTTCTGATCAAGAGAGTGTCAATATCCATTCTTACCTGATACTCAAGAAGAAGAAAATACTGGTCTATAACGCTCTGAGTAAGATTGTGAACGCCCTTTATATAGATTGCATTGGCAATGTCCGCATACTCTTTGTTTTTATATAGGGATATGAAAACCGGTATGTCAAAAAGCTTCTGCGATATCCCGAGGGATTGGTTGTAAGACCAATTTGTCATATCTGTGGAATCCGCCGAGAGAGTGTAATTAACATAGGGAAGTATCGACGGGAGCGCCTGCAAAAGCGCTTTGTTTTGAACATCCCTGTCAATCACTATCTGCCTGAATTCCAGTGAACCGGCCTTTGATTTCAGAAGCGCTTCGCCAAGGTCTGTGTCGGCAAAGACAAAGACTGCTCCTAGAAAAATAAAAAGAAACAATAATCTAATTTTCTCCATTTTCTCCTCACTTATGAATATGAGAATAATAGCACTTATTTTTTAAATGTCAATTATTAGACGGAGCTTTTTTATAAATCCCTCGCTACTTGTTTAAGTTTTTTGAAATTATATACCCTGCGAGAATTATAAGCGAGCCGCCTATGATTAAAAAGACGTTGAGCCTGAGATTGAGAAAGAGTATTTCATTTATCGTTGTGAAAATTATGGTTAAGAGAAATAAAATCGACGCTGACCCAACAGGAAGCATTGATAATGCGTAGTTCCAGAATATGTATGCGATTCCTGACTGGAAGACGCCCATTTCAACAAGCCAGAACCATTCGGCGAATGACCCGGGTTTCTCTCCGGGGGTGAAAAGAAGGGGAGACATCAAAACGGATGTGATGAGAAAAATCTTGAAAAGGTAGGATATTATTTTGACAGGGTCACCCTGAAGAGGTCGCACGAGCTTGGATGAGAAGTAAACGTAAAAGCCGAAGGTTATGCCTGTGAGAACTCCGAGCATTATTCCAAGGTAAAAATTGCTTCTAAGGTCGAAGAATCTCTCCTTTCCCATTACAATTATTATTATACCGCTGAGTGAAAGAATAAGTGAAATAATTTCAGCCGCCTTCGGCTTTTCCTTATCTAATATCAGCACTAAAAGAAGAACAAATATCGGTGAGAGGTTTTCAAGAATCATCACAAGAGTTCCGGAGAGGTATTTTAATGTCAGATGGTAAAGCACTGAATTTCCTGCGACTCCAACCAGAGATATTATAAGAACAAGTTTCAACTGCTCTTTTAAATCAAAAGAGATCCTTCTCTTGATAAGAAGAAACAGAAAAAAAACCGCCGTGCCTATCAAAAATCTCAGAGAAGCCACAAAGTACATGTTTACATTCTGAAGGGCAAGATACCTTCCAGCCGGTCCGTGAATTCCCCAGAGAAAGAGTGCCATCAGAGCAAATATAATCCCTCGGGCAGATTTATTCTTTTTCATCAGTAAATGTCCAGTATGTCGAATTTATCTATGGGATTGCCGAGATAAATGCTGTAGGTGAAGATCGACGATTCTTCTTCAGCTCCATAGTATCTGAAATACCCGCCGCCTATTTCGAAGAGTCCTATTATCGTTGAAATTCCAAGCGAGATTCTTGTTCCTCCTATAAAAGACGGAGAAAATGTTTCTTTGATCTGGTTGGTAAACCCAGCTACTTCTGAATCGTTTTTGACGTAAACATTGTCGTTTATGTAATACTTCTCCGAGAGTCCGACAGAAATGAAGTACCTTCCAGTCAGAACCGGGTCGTAAAGATACTGAAACTCAAAAGTGGGTCTTGCAGAAGGGTAATCGATTTCAATTTTGTCGTTGAATGTCTGATTCCTGTCAATCTGAGCTATGATCCCCATGGAAGAGGAGTATGAAAGATTCAGTTTATTGCACACTTTAACTGATTTCATGAACTCTCCTATTCCCTTGAAATAAGCCCTGTTAAAGCTTTGCGAAGAAAAGACATCGAACCAGGATGAAGATTCATTTATGACGAATCCGTATGAGGGAAGGTTTATTCCAATCATAAAACTTCTTCTCTCTCCTTTGCTGTTTTCGAAGGAGAATGGTATTGTGTTTTCCGTGAAAAAAACACCGAAGGAGTTTTTCATCAGGTCATTTTCTTCAACTCTCTTGTATCTCTGCCCCCAGAAGAGAGAAAACACCGACCGGGAGCCGTAATTGTTGCCGAGCAGCATGGTTGTGTGGTAATTGTGGTGGTAGCCGAAGCTGTTGTCAAAAACGCTGAAATATTTGTATATATGATAGTTTGAATATACTCCAGCTATCGTATTAGTGAAGCCGAGGGAAGGAAAGAAAAGGTTCAAGGAGACGCCCTTGATGAAATTTCCCACAAAACCGTATGCGTCGAACATTCCGCCGAAATTAAAGAGATTATTCTTCTGGTACTTTGCATATATGTTTATTCCGGCCTTTGAATCTGTGAATGCTCCCACTGAGATTTTGTTATAGCTTATTGGAGTCGTTTTTATTCTTATCACAAGACTTTTGTCGATTCTGTTGTACCGGATTTCCGGTTCGATGCTCTTGAAGAGTCCCATTGCATAAAGTCTGTAAAAACCTGCTCTGAGCTTTGAATAAGAAAATATCTCCTTTTCTCTCATCTCAATCGCGTTATAAATTGTACTTGTAATCAGATTGTTCTCTGACTGCACCTCGATTTTGCCTATCACTCTTCCGTCAAAAACTGTATAATCGTCAATCAAACTTTTTCTGTAAAGAGGATAATCCTCTTTTCTATTCAATTTTTCAAGAATTGCGGGCGCCTGTTTTTTCATTGCTTCATAACCCAGTTCGATGAGCTCTTTTGCTCTTGTGAATTCAAATCCGTTAAAGTCGCCAACCTCTGGTCTGACATAGTGCCCCAGCTTTTCCAGAGAGTCTCTGCTCATGTTCACAGTGAGGAGGTCAACAAGAGTGAAAGTGATATCGAAAACGTTCATGTCCTTTCTCTCAAATGATTTTTTGCTGCTTGATACATCCACGGATATTGTGAAATCAGCGCCCAATGAATCCAAAACCGCCTTCGCGGGGATATTATCGTACATACCGCCGTCAAAGAAAGATATATCCTCGATTTTAACCGGTTTGAATATCACGGGAAGGGACATTGACGCCCTTATGGAGGCCGCCAAAGACCCCTTTGTGATTATCATCGGATTTTCTCTGTTTATGTCTGTTGCTGTGCATAAAAAAGGTTTCCAAAGTTTTCGGAAATTTCCTCTTATTGCATTGTCCGTCTCTGCGAAAAATGTGTATAGTTCAAGATTTATAAGTTTGTCGTCAATGGTTCCCTCGGGAACGACAAATTTATTGTTTTCAATAAACAGGTCTATGAAAGTCGGATAGCTGTTTATAGTATAATATATTGGAAGCCTCTCCTTTATGGGAATGTCAGTAAACCAGTTCTTTATGTCGCTTGTGAGGAATATGGATTCAATTTCCGCTGCAGTGTAACCAGAAGACCACAGGCCTCCTATTATCGCCCCCATGCTTGTTCCGCCTACGCAATCAACAGGTATCTGAAACTCTTCTATCGCCTTCAGGACTCCGATGTGGGCAAGTCCTCTCGCCGCTCCGCCGCCCAGGACAAGACCCACCTTGTTTTGAGCGTAAGCAAACAGAAAAAAAACGAAAATGCATGATAAAATAATTTTCTTATTCATAGTATTGTTGAATTATACTTAAAATGACGTGCGATACAATAGAGAAAAAATGTGAATAATCGCCGAATAGTATAGCGCCTGTTCTCATACTGTAAAGGTATTAGGTACGAGGTAAAGGGTGAAAGAGTAAGCTGGTGGGCTGGAAAAAGAGTGTAAAGGTGAAAGGTGAAAGAGCATAAAAAGTCAAATGCAGGGAGAATCAAAAGCAACAAATTGCTTGTTTTGTCTTCACTCTTGTAACTACTCTTTGACCTTTTTACTTTTTTACTTTTTAACCTTTTACCCTTTTCACATTTTTACTTTTGCATCATGGAGATTGCTTCTTAAAATACTCATCGCAATGACGAAATAATAGTACAATAGTATGCTGGTTACCAGTGAGCTGGAAAGGTACATGACAGATCCTTCACAATAGTCATATGAATAGAGACGTTCAGGATGACTGCGCTAAGCACAGTCAGTTTTAGAAGATTTCTGAAAAGAGAAGATATTAATCATATGTGATTAGGTATTGTTTTTAGAACTCGAAACTGTATTTTTCGTCCTGACGAATAAAATGTATTACAATGGGCGGATAATATTTTTATTGGTCTCAGGTAGCTATTGATATTTTGCAGGCATTTACTATAATCTTCCGAAAGAAAAAAGTAATTTCTTAATCAGATATCCGTAATGATAAAAAAAGGAGGCATTTTGAAAAAAATTATCGCGATGTTTATTTTAACTCTCATCTTTATTTCTCTCATTGCACAGGCAGATTCTTTCGAGGCAATAAAGGCGGACATAGACGCATTTGTGGACACTGTTATCAAGACGCACAATGTTCCCGGCGTATCCATTGCTATAGTGAAGGGAGACAGCGTCATATACGAAAAAGGTTACGGATACAGGGATTTGAAGGGCAAGCTTCCAGTAACTGAAAAGACAATCTTCTGCATAGGCTCCTCAACAAAGGCCTTCACCGCCACGGCACTTTCTATAGAGGCAGAGAGGGGAGGGATTGATTTCAGCGAAAAGGTTGTGAAGTATCTTCCGGATTTTGAACTCAGCGACAAGAGCGTTTCAGACAATGCTACGGTTCTTGACCTTTTAACCCACAGGATAGGGCTTCCGCGACATGACCTTATGTGGTACGGCTCAGATTTCACGAGGGATGAGATTTATAAAAGAATAAAATACCTGAAACTCTCAAGAGGGCTTAGGGAAGCATTTCAGTATCAGAATCACATGTTCATGACAGCAGGCGTTCTTCTTGAAAGAGTGAGCGGAAAAACGTGGGAAAATTACGTTATGGAGGAGATTTTCTCTCCCCTCATGATGAATGAAACGAATCTTTCGACAAACGATTCGAAAAAATCTTCGGATTACTCGCTTCCGTATACATATGACGGCAAGAAGTTTGTAGAGTTGAATTTCAGGGAGTTCCCCGCCATGGGACCTGCCGGCACAATAAACTCAAATGCTTCAGACATGGCGAAATGGCTTCGCTTCAACCTCTGTAAAGGGAAGGCAAACGGGAAAGAGCTTGTCTCGCAATCGTCATTTGAGATGATGACTTCTCCGCAGATGATTGCTTCATCCGCTGCGGGAAGCAAAGAGAGGTCATACGTTTCTTACGGCATGGGCTGGTTTGTGGAGTATTACAGAGGCCATTACATGGTGCATCACGGAGGAAATATCGACGGTTTTTCCGCTCTTGTCTCATTCTTCCCGGACGATTCTTTCGGAGTGGTAGTTCTTACAAATATGAATGCGACCCCGGTTCCTTCGATAATAAACTACTATATAAGCGACAGACTCTTAAATCTTGAACCGGTAAACTGGAGCGGCCGCATTGCAGAATCAAATGAGGAAGGAGAGAATCTGACCGTGAAAGAGGACAAACAGAGGGTAAAGAACACAAAACCCTCCCATTCACTGAAGGATTATGCAGGCACTTATGAGAATGAAGGATACGGAAAACTTAAAGTCACTTTCAAAAACAATAAACTGCATCTTAATTACAACGTGCTGGACGTTGACCTCGCTCACTTTCACTATGATGTTTTTACCGGGAGTTCGGAAATTCTCGGGGATATGAAAATGAAGTTCAGGTTTGAAACTTCCTCGGACGGAAGAGTGTCAAAGGTCTATGCGCCCCTTGAAATGAGCGTGGATGAGATCTGCTTTGAAAGAGTAGCAGAGAGCGAGTTTACGTCTGAATCTTATCTGAAAAAATTCCAGGGCGTTTATTCAACAAAGGATTTTTCTCTGTCTGTAGACCTGATATCCGGAAAACTGAAGCTGACGATAGCAGGCCAGCCCCAGTACACGCTTCTTGCTAAAGGCAAAAATGCTTTCAGCATTGAGGGTCTTACCGGTTTTGAGGTCTCTTTTGAAGAGAAGGGCGGTTTTGTCACAGCGATAAATCTGATACAGCCGAACGGCACTTTCAGGGTCGAGAAAAATAAATGACCTCTTGACATTTGAAAAAAAATTATTAAAGTTGATAGTGGAAGCAGGCCTAACTTTATCGGTAACACTACTACATTACACCGATGAATCCTGCTTCCTTTTTTATTCTTTCCGCAGTATCAGAAACTGATAATTTTCAAGCCACTTTTTCAAAACATCCGTTATTTCCGAAGGCTTCATCTTTGAAACTCGTTTCATGAACTTTGAGTCATGGTCTGCGTCGCCGTAAACCATAAAGTTGTATCCGTTGCTGAAGCTCTTCTCCTCCGACTTTTCATTTCCCATGTAGAAAGACGTCTCATAGATGTTTCTCAGGTCGTCTATCTCCCTTTGAGAAACTCCTTCTGTTTTTGCCTTGTTCATTTCCTGATAGAATAGGGAAATTGCGCTGTCAGGATATGTGGTTGACACATAGAATACTCCGTAATTGACTTTCTTGTCTGAAGCTCCCATGTATGCCGCATAAGTGAGACCGTGTTTTGTTCTGAGAGTTTCATATATTCTCTTGGAAAGTATCGACATGCCGAGCCGTGCGGCTCCGTATGCATCATCAGTCACAGAAGGAAGATTGAATTTGCATGCCACATAGCTTGTTTCAAGATTCTCCTTTTTTTCAAAGAGAATAGTGTCCTTTCCGATGCTTCTAAAATCCGCCGGAATCGATTTCTTCCATTCCTTTGCCGTGTTTAAAAAAGAGAAATTTTCTTTTATTACTGGCTCAAGAACTTTTCTTGGTATTCCGGTCACTACACTCACAACAACCCTGTTCTCCCGAGTGAGGAATTTCAGATGCTGACGCATATCTTCAACAGTTATTTTTGAGACGGACTCCACATACCCGTCAGGAAGTCCTGCATACTGGTGCTCTCTGAAGAACCAGTCATTCAGTTTAAGCCAGATAAGTTCGTCGGGGTTTTTCGATTTTGCATTAATCGTCTCAATCATATTCTTTCTTATTATTTCAACGTTCTTTTCCGGAAAGAGAGGATTTTGAAGCAGGTCTGCCGCCAAACGCAAAACTTCGCCGAAGTAACTGCTGAAGGAAGTGAAGCTGATTGCAGAGTAGTCATAGTTGACAGTCACGCTGATTTTCAGACCGTATCTGTCCGAGAAAAGATTTATATCAGATTCCGAGTATTTTTTGCTTCCCTTCTGTATTGCCTCAAGGATGAACTTCTCTATTCCCGCGTTCTCTTTCGTGCAGTTCATAGAACCGCCGTCAAAGAAAAACGTGACTGTAGAAATCTCCCTCTCCTTCGAATAATCATAAATGAGATTTTTCCCGAAGGATTGGGTAAGAATCTCCGGCTTTGCATAAACGAAGAATGAGAAAAAAACTATAATAACTGAAAAGACGGTTTTTTTCATTTTGAATCTCCCTCTCTTAAGAAGATTTTAGCAGAGGACTCTTTGTCCGTCATTATCCCCTCGACATAGGGTTTGTTTATAAGGTATTCCTCAAGAACCCTCTTTATGTCATCCGATGTGACTTTGCTGAGGTTGTCAAGATAGTCTCTGAAGTATCCGATGTCTGAGACGCACCACCAGAAGCCCACTCCAAGCGCAAAATCCACGGATGATTCAATATCCTGATAGAAATTCATCATCGCCTTCTCCTTTGCCCGTTTGAGGAGCTCATCTGTTATCAAATTTCCCTCATAAGCTTCTTTCAGCGCTTCAAAGAAGATGCCTTTAGCTTTGTAAGCATTCTCTGCCGGAGAAGACGAGTAAAAGGTTACTGTTGCACCGTCCCTCTGGGTGTAATAGCCGAGATAGTATCCGTATGACACTCCCTCAGTGACGAGCTTTTCATAAAGCGGCTGTGATTTGAGCTTCAAAGCTTCGCAGATAAGGTCAATCGCATAAGTGTCTTCATCCTTCTTTCCCACGTCAGGCCCGCGGAAAGTGAGCATAAGGTCTGTCGCGGAGACATCCTGTACGGTAAAGACGCTTACGGTTGAATCAAGCTGCGGATGCTCTTCAAAGGAGAATTCCGGTTGAATGTTGGCCTCCCATGATGAAAAATATTTTTTCACAAGCTTCTCCGTTCTCTTGAAGTCAATGTCTCCGACTATGATAAGAGCGGAATTGTTGGGAATATAATATTTATTCTTTATTTCAAACATCTGTTTTTGAGTGGCATTGGCAATGACATTTCTGTCGCCGATTGCGTTCTTTCTGTAAAAATACTTTGAAAAGAGCGCCTCTTCATTGATCTGATAAAAAATGTAGGATGGCTCTGAAAAATCCCTGTTGAACTCATTTAAAACCACATTCCTTTCTTTGGCAAGCTCGACAGTGTCAAAGAGCGGCTCCATTATCGCATAAGCCATAAACTCCATTCCCTGCTCCTCGTTTCTTGAGGGAAGCGTGAAGAAATATCTCACAGCTTCATTTGAAGTCATTCCGTTATAGATTATACCCAATTCCCGTATCCTCTTTGCATACTCTTCCTGGGTTGTCCATTTTTTGTTGCCTTTGAAGAACATGTGCTCGTAAAGGTGCGACAA
>JAQVDU010000076.1 GCA_028698175.1 bacterium
ACAGTAAGTTAAAATATCAGAGTCCGAATCACTTTTATAGAACTTACTGCGAACAACAGGATATCCCTTCACATCAATCAGCTCTTACTCTAACTAATTAGGGGCTTGACAAAGTGGATGCAGTACACTTTTAATTGGAATATTTTCATTATCAATCTGGAGTGAATTTCCTGTAGATATGAATGGAATGGATATAATAAGTGATGTATTTTGGTCAAGCAGAGGAACGTGGCACAGAGGGCTTGACATGACAACAGATAGCATTTTGGATTCGGTCTATACTTTAAATTCAGGTAAAGTATATTGGACCCAAAAAGATACGGTTTATCCATATAATAACTATCATACAGGAGTTGGTGTTTACGAAGACCAGGGAATAAAATATGGACATGTTGTATGGGATACAATATATACTCCCGACACAATTGAAATTGAGGGAGTAGAACATTATATTTATAAGGAAATTGAGTCTGGTACAAATTTAGGAATAGCGCGACATTCATATCCGCACATTCATATGGAACTCTGCGAGTACATTACTGATACATTTTATTGGAATGGAAATATATCTAATACAATTGAACCAATGAATTACTTTGATTATAGTTATCCTATGAATCTTCAGACCCCTCAATTTTTCTGGCTTGGTACGAATGATATAGGTGACAAGACAAAGATAGGAAGGTTTATACCGAAAGGTAGTTTCAGCGATGTATATAGAGACTCAATTGAAAATCTGCCAGCAATTGTATATGGCGGAGTACAGCTTCAAGTTGCACCTGCGAGTTTTAGCGGAGTCTTATGCGACTATAGCCAAAGAATGAACACATATTCTTCATCCAGCACCATTTTATTAGACTCAATAACAGTAAACACCGGATTATATGATTTTTCACCTTGTGCAAAACTCTCTATGGTTTACAAATATGGATTTAAAGTAAATGCTTCTGATATATACTGGCAATTAGATGCTGATTATTATAAGGAATATAAATCTATAAATTTAGCAGGCAACTTTGAAGGGATATATGCTGACTTAACAGATGGATTTGCTCCATTTGCTGTAAATTGCTTTACAAATGTGCTGGGAGACGGAGAACCCGGATGCGACAAAGACATATACTGGTCAACAAACATGAAGGAAGGATTGGAAGGGTTCTATGTAAATATCATGGAGGACACGGATGATGTTGCGAAGAGCAACTTGAATGCAAAGTACAAAGACGGATTGAACTGGGTGCATTTGTATGCATCGAGTTATTCAACAGAGAACATAAATGAAATGGGCAGAGACAGCGTGCCTGTGATACTTGACAACTTCAGCCCTGCGGTAGATACAGTTGCAAGCAATGTCATCACTTCACAGGAGAGCGGTGTAGTAGGCGGGTTAATGGAGATAAGAGCCGGCGATATAATTGAAATTCAGTTATATATGACAGAATTAATGGATACATCAAAATATTATGGCGGAATGTATTCATATATGGTTGATGAAGATAACACACCTTATCTTAATTTGGATACAATAAACTTTCATAAGATATCGCTTAATTACGATTCATACATGATGACAGTGAAATACCGTTTTACACCAATAGATGAGCATCAATTGATTTCGATTGGATTTTATATAAAGGGAAATGATCTTGCGGGCAACAATTTTGATTATTTTGCCAATGATGAATGCTACAGGGATTCATTCGGTGAATTTATTGGTTATGCGTCTACAAGAAAAGGGTTGAGCTGGGTAGCATCTTTCATCAATGATACAACGACTGATGAGGGACATGAAATACCGCCTACGCCGCCTGATACAAACTCAACCGAATATCCGGATACTTCAGACAATAGTTCAATGGAACTGCCGGACACATCGGATGCTGATTTTAAGAAAGAAACACTTTTTTACAAAGGCGAGCCGAAGGGGACGCTTGGAGTAAATGAGACTGGGACAAGCATTGCCGCCTATTTTATATCGAATTATCCGATAAGCGTAGATTCATTTTATTGCAACGGGAATAATATGACTCCGACACTATCCGGAGAGAAAATAGATTCAGTAAATTATATGTATAAGGTAACCGGTTATACGGCACTTGATACTTCGACAAGTTATCAAGTAACGTGTATAGTGAATAACGGGACGGATAAATGCAGTGGCGGATGGAGTTTTGCAAAGGAGAAACCTGTATTAAAGTTTGTAAGCGGTAAGCCTGTTGGAACTGTTGAGTATGCTGACAAATATTTTGTAACAGCAATTTTTAGCGGAAATGTAGCGGGAGTATCACCAAAAATACTTGTTAATGAGCATGAAGTGGAATTTTCATTAAATATTTCTACGACTGATGACGGTGATGTGATAACAACGCTTATATCTAAGGAGATTAATTTTCAAGAAGGGACAAATTCAATTTATGCGGAGGTGACCAACGATAAGAATGATGAAATTGTTAACGGGAAATGGAATGTAATAAAAGACGAGAACAGACCTAATCTTGTTTACTGTGGAGTGATTACCTATTATAATAAATTGCTTTTCCCCTATCCGCAGAAGTGGACAGGATGTATGTATACTATTGATAATTATAAGATGCCGATAACTTCTTATACATTAAATTTTATAAGCTCGAATAATACTGTTTATCCCGCTACTAGTGCGTCAAAACCATTTTCAATTAATTCATCTACGATTGTTGATGATGAATATGACAATGTTGATATAAAACAGGGTAGGAGGATGATCGGATTAGGAGTTACTGAATATAACATAGAAAGAGCAATCGCTAAAAATAATTCACACACAAAAAAAGTGGGAATATACTATTACAGCGACGCAGTAGGTGGACTAAAAGAGGTTTCTCTAGATGTTAAAAATATAAATGAACAAGAATTGAATTTGAATTCAACGGATAATTTAAAATGGGAGATTATAGATAGCAGACTTATTGCGACAGACACAGTTACTAATAATATCATATATAGAGAATGTTCTTTTGGCGTAGACAATTGGGCTTATGACACCCTGCTTAACAACCCTCAAGATTTAGCTGTTGATGAGAACTATCTGTATGTGGCGGACACATATAACAATTACATAAAAATATTTGATAAATCAAATGGTAATTTTCTTGGAAAGTTCGGTGGTACCGACACTCTTGGCAACGATAGGTTGTTTAGATTTCCGGAGGTAATAATTAAGAATGATTCAAATATATGTGTCATAGACAACTATGGAACAAGAATGAAATATTATACCTTAGGCGGTCAATTTATAAAAGTTGATACGATAGATATTTATCAAAATGCAACAGCAGAACACCCAATAAAATTTACGGCAATAGATGATGAGCTTTTTGATTCTATAGGAATTGATACAATAAAATCTTCGTCAATTATCTATACACAAAGAAACTTGCCAATTATTAATAAAATTTACTTAAAATTGAATGAATTTGGAGACAGTAATGAGTTCGTATATGATGAAAGAGAATTGACGACTTTGAATCATAATGCATTTAATATGTATGGATTTAAAGGAAAAAGAAATAGTTATTACCGAATGATTTTAAACGGAGAATGTAAAAATAATAAATTTTATAGCGATACGGAAGATGTGTATTTGAAGTTGGATATACCAACTGTTAAGTTGTACAATTCAACTACTCTGTATTCGAAATATATTGAAGATTCGCTTAAAATGGAGAATTATCTGAATGGCATAGCATTTAATGTATGGTTTTCCAGAGACAGCAATTTTGGTTCAGAAGATACTGCTGTAATATCATCGATTAAGTATGCCAGAGAGTTTAATCAGGCAATTTATGATAATGAATTGTATACTCTATACGGAGGTACCTGGTACTTCAAGGCGAGGTATGTGCAGTTTTATGAAGATGAGACGATATATGGAGATTATTCGAGAGTAAAATCAATAATAATACCGGATACGAGTGCTCCGAAGATTACACTAAGCGATATAACCAATTATATGGAAAAGGGAAGGAAAAACATTAGTTTAAATTGGACAGGATATGATAAGGAAGGTATAAAGTATTATAAGGTATATCTTGATACTTCAGGATACAGAGAATTGATTGATTCATCAGAAGTAATTAGTCAGATAAATATAGGATTAACAGAGGATGTAGAGTCATTGAAAGTGCGAATTGAGGCGTTTGACGGAACCAATGTAGGTTATGCGGAGACAGGTTGGATAAAAGCGATCAGGAATATAACTTTCAATGAGAATAAGGAAGCAAGGTTGATTGATTGCAGTGAGAAGACATATAATTTATTCAAATCCGACAGTGAATTGTTCATATTCAAAGATTCATCCGGAGTGCAGACACAGGAAGGAATTGGAGTAGCAGAGATATTTGATGCGGACGAATTTGAAAACAGACTTTTTGTCAGCTATATGCAGAATGAAACATTATTTGTGAGACAAGATGCAGAGACACAGCCGTTAGTATCAGTTAGTGGAATGAACATAGAGGATATATCAAATTGCGGAGAGCGGATATATTATGCTGACTATAATGAAATAACAGGGAATGAAAGGATTTGCTGGAGATCCATTCTTGAAAGAGAGACGGAGAATGAATTAATAAACTATGCACGAGGACCTCTTGATACGAATAAAGCGGAGATAGAGTGTATTTACGATAACGGAACACATTATACCTTGATAGATATGTCGAACGGGAAGAAGGTTCTTTATAAGGAAGACAGCCTGATTTATGAAACAGAAGAATTTACAGACAAGAGTATTGTGTCGTTTGAGGAATGGAGGGACAGGTTGGATATAAACATGGAGGATGAGCTGTCTAATCAGACAACAGTGAGCATAGACAAAAATGATTTCAGCCATGTTGAAAGCAGAGAAGGAATAAGGAAGTGCGGATTGACGCTGTTGGATTATATATATTATGAGGGGGGAGACGGATTATTAAAGAGAAGCAAGATATACAACAGCGACAGCTTGAATCTCAAAACAATCAATTCGACAAATAAATTACAAGATGCAGAGTTTGAGGAGAGCGGCTTTTTCGGAATCAGTTGTCTTTTAACAACAAAGGACACATTAAGTTATAAGAAGTTTATAATAATGCAGGATACATTGGATGAAGTGTATGTTTCGGAATCGTATTCAACATCAGGCAATAATGCCGACCATATAATAAAGAGCGACAGTTTTACAATAGTGGGAGTCTTCTCAAATGACAAAATAACATTTTTAAGCAACATATTGATGAAGAAGGATGACTTAAATGTGTTGGAGAATATGCAGGCGGATATACATGCACCTGCATTGACCTATGAGGGCGGTAAAGCCGCGGCATTATGGACATACAATGGAGACATATATGCGAGTATATATGCAAATGGAGTTTGGAGCTTGGCAGAGAGAGTGCTTGATGCAGATATAACGGATTCGCTTTACAGTACGACTGAGACATCAGGATATCATTCAATATCCTGCGAACTCAGGAATGACACACTGCATTTTACAGGAATTTATACGGAGAGATCCTCAAATCCGCAGGTTCCAGTGATGAATGAGTGGTTTTACGGGAAGTATGGAATAAATAATCCGGATGGACTTGAGATATTCGGATATGATACACTGATTAGCGGACAGATAATAAATCCGACATCGCCTGTGATAAAGACGGACAAATACAACAGGTTCTATATATCCTATGAGAAAACCGATAATGTGGGGAATGACAGATTGTATTATGTTTATCCGAAGACAGACAACGCTGGAGCGGTAATCGGATACAATAAGAAGGAGCTTGGATACGGTTCATATCCTGATATGTACTCAAAAGGGTTTGGGAATACAGTAGTTTATTTTGACAAGATAAACAATTATGTGATGACAAAGAGCATTTCAAATTTAGGATATGTCTCCTCAACAAGGATAATTGATTCGGTTGAAACCGGAGAGACAAGGCCTGTGATAGAAATGGACAGATTGTACTATGAGAAAGACGGAGACATTTACTATGCGCAGATGGATATGAAAGGGATTAGATATGTTCCTGTAGGACCCGTAACTGTCAACCTGTTTACAAAATCCAATAATCCGACAGTCGGCGGATATGAAATTCCTGATGCAGGCAAATACGAGTATAATCTGATATGGAGCGAAGGAGAGAAACCGACATATCTTGATTACTACATAGATACAATAACAGAGCTTTTGCCCGATTATCTATATCTGGCCGGCGATTCTCTGAATGAAGAGTTTGTATTGAACAGGGACAGCGTTGTGGTGACGGATACATTGGATCCGTATTTGAACTTCGATATGTCGAAAGTTGAACTTGAATATCTGTTTATGGGTATTAAGAACGGCGAGTACATTTTAAGCACTTACTATTATTACCCTGCGCCGGCTGATGTGTCTGGAGTAAAGGACGGACAGGATGAATTTTCTATAATGAAGACAGTGAATGAGGAGTCAAATAAGGAGAAGATAAGCATTCCATACGGAACGATTGTAGAAGATTCCGATACCATAAGCATAGAAGACGGAGAGTTAAGTCTTTCCATAAGGAAGAATTCATCAGGGCCTGCTGTAATGTCAGTAATGATGCTTGACGAGCTTGATGAATCAGAAGAGGCGGCGGCGATGTCTATTAAGCAGATGAAGCTTAAGGATATAGAAAAGTTTGAGATAGCGTCTAAGAACATATTCAGACACACATTGGTCATGCAATTTGTGACGGCGGGGGAAAAGGATATAAGCATAAAAATATACAACAAACTCGGAGCAGAGTGCAGAAAACTGTTTGACGGAAAATCAAAAGACGGGTATAATGCAATTATTTGGGACGGAAAGGACGGCAAAGGCGGAATGCTTGCTTCGGGTGAATATTTTGTCGTCTATGAATCCGGAGACAAGAGAGTGGTCAAGAAAGTCGAACTGATTAAATAAAAAAGGAAAAGTATGAAAAAACAACTCATTTTACTGTCGATTCTGATTTCGTTCTGTATTTCTTACTCCGAAGTTGTGAGAAGCGTTGAGAAGGTGATACCAACCTTTACTCGGACGGACTTCATCCTTGCCCAATCCACTTTCAAGGCTGGGGATATAATCGGAGGAGGAGATATAAAAGAGACGATACTTAACCTGAAGAAGACAGACCTCTTCGGATTCGTTGACATTGAAGCAGTGAAAGTTGATTCCGGAGCCGATGTGAGAGTGCAGAATGATTCGCTCTCATCACTCTGCGACTATGACACTGTTGATGTGTACCTGATTACGAAAGAGATGCTTGCTCTTCTGCCGTCCTTCGGATACTCCCTCTCAAGCCCTTACTATATAATGCTGGGAGCTCAGTTTGCGAATCTCTGGAGGATACGCCACAAGATAGAGTTCTTTGTCACATTCCTTCAGGTGAAGGAGTTCGCGGTTGAGTACACTGTTCCGACCGTCTATTCAAGAAAATACAGCGGAATATTCCGCGGAGCGCTGAACCAGACTTCAAGAGGGCTTTTAGACATTTTCGAACACCACAAAACAGCTTACTTGGGAGTCGGATACTCCTTCAATCCCAAAATTGTGCCGCTTCTTACATTGGGTTACGACAGAGTCAGTTTTGAAGATGACACATTTTCATTTTCATTCATGAACGGCGATTCAATCGGATATGACGAACTCGTCTTTTTCGAAGCGAAGCTCACAACAGACCATAGGGATGATCCGTACTTCACGACAAAGGGATTTTACTCCGAAACGTCTCTGAGAAGGTCATTGAACTGGTGGTCAACTCCGATAAATCATGACCTATTCATAGGCGAGTACCGGCTATTCGTGCCTTTTTTAAGCGGCGCAGTTGCATTCAGAAACAGGTTCACTCTGTCTGGTGGAGAACTCTCCTTCTATAATATGCTTGAACCGGAGGACTTTGAGAACAGGGCGGTGCCTGACAAAGACCTTGTTGCTTTCAACAGGTATTCGGGAAATCTTGAGCTGAGGTATCCGCTTCCTGTAAAATACACTCTTGAGTACCCGATCCTCGGCACGATATCCATCAATTTCATCACAACCCTATTTGCGGACTGGACGATCACCGACTCAACGAGGACAGAGATGGAGCTTCTCGACTTCAACTCATACATGTACGGATTTGGAGCGGGGTTTTTGGTTTATTCGGAGCTCTTCAATGCAATAGGGATTGAGGTGGGCTACAATCCCAAGGGTGTGGGGAGCATAACCGACAAACTAAAGTACAATATTCTTCTGCTCTCCTGGAATTTCTGATCAGCGGAGTTTGTAGCCGAGATTTGTGATGTGGCTTATGAAATCCTTCTGGAAGGAGTTGATGTCATCGGCGCTGAGAGTCCTGTCGTTCCGTCCCACTGTGTACCTGAATGTGACTGACTGATAGCCGGCGGGAATGTTCTCTCCCTCATAGACCGATATCACCTTGAAATCCTTTGTCAGGCTGTTTTCGAATGCGGAAATCCTGCCGTGAAAGTCATTGTAAAACTCCATCTTCGGCTTCAGGATGGAGAAATCAAGAATCGTCTGCGGATAGACGGAAAACATTTTGAACTTTTCAAGTTTGACTGCCCTGTAGAAATACTCCATGTTAATTTCGCAGTAAGTAATGTTCACCTTTTTGTCCAGAAGCGAATTTATCTGCGGATGGACTGCTCCGAGGTATCCTATTGATTCTTTTCCGTGAATTATTTCAGCGGATATGGATGGATTGATAAGCTGATGCTCTTTAGGGTCAGTTAAAACAAATTCATCATGGGTGAGCCGTTTTGAAAGAGCCTGCAGAATCCCCTTCATTCTGAAAAACTGCGTCTCGTCGCCGCGCTTGATTTTCTTGTCGACAAGCAAAAGAGAAAGCACTCTGCTCTCTTCCGTCTTTTTGAATACATGGCCTATTTCATAGAGGGAGAATGCGTCGAATATCCTCAGGTTGTCGAACGCGAATCTGAGCATTATGGGAAGCATCGATGTCCTAAGTAATGTGTTGTCATTCGAAATCGGATTCATGAACTCAACCGGTTCAGATGGAACGTATGATATCTTTTTGTTGAATTTGTTGTCGAACCACGGATGCGAGTCAATCTCATTCATGGAGAATGAGTATGAGAGCATATCCCTGATAATGTCATCCGTCTCAACGCTCTTGTTCTTTACCGGAGCGGACATTTTCTGCGGAGGAAGAACCGGTTTGATATTGTCGAATCCGTAGATTCTCGAAACCTCCTCCACAATATCCTCCCTTATGGAGACGTCTTTTGTGGAGCGGAAAGTTGGAGCAGTCACTGTTATCATGTCTCCGTCCTCTTTCACTTCGAATTCAAGTGACTCGAGTATGGATTTTATTCTGCTGTTCTCAATCTTTTCGCCAATAAGCCTTTTTATAAATGAGTATTCGGTTCTGATTATGTTTCTCACAAAAGGATTGTAGTTTATGTCAGTCACTCTGTGAGTAAAGGATGCTCCCGGCTGATAGCGTTTTAAAAGGTAAATGAACCTCAGAGAACCTGTCAGAGCATTCTCAGGGTCTAGTGATTTTTCGAACCTTGCCGATGAATCCGTCCTGAGTCCTAATAGAACGCTTGTCTTTCTCACCTGATGAGCGTCAAATGTCGCCGACTCAAGGAAGAGCGAATTTGTCTGGTCGGAAATCTCCGAATCCTCTCCTCCCATTATGCCCGCAACCGCCAGCAAAGAGTCATTGTTCTGTATCATGAGAGTCCCGGCAGGCAATTTTCTTAATGTCTTGTCGAGAGTCCTGTATTGCGTCTCTTCAGGGAGAGTCTTTATTACTATTTTATTTATTCCGCTTCCGTCAAATGCGTGAAGGGGCTGACCGAGCTCAGTCATTACATAGTTTGT
>JAQVDU010000077.1 GCA_028698175.1 bacterium
AATTGTTAAGTACGGATGATAAAGTGGCACTTCCCGACTGCGAGGTGACCTTTTACTATTCAAACTATGATGCTTACGAAATCACGAACAGCGAAGGAGAGGCGACGCAGTTAAGTCGGACAATAACCAATACCGCACCGATATGGGTGATAGCGGAGAAGGATAGTTTTTATTCGGATACGAGTTTTATCTATCCGTATATGTGGTCGACAATCAGCGAAGCTACAGGTAAGAATAATGGGAATCATGTAATAAGGACAACTATAGATGACTTCACCGATAATGTATATATAACATATTCGGATGGCAGTAGAACAATATACGGTTATAAGGATTTATACAATAACAGTTTTGAGTTAAAGGTTGCGGGATTGGGAACAGACGGGGCATTAGAGAGGAATGTTTATAGAAACAAGAGCCTTATTATGTGGGATAAAGGGTCAACTTATTACTCAGCTGAATTTGCATCACCGATTCAGGATTATGATTCTGTGAGTTTTCCTGCGATCAATTTGTTTGCACCATCGTTGATGTATAATACGAATGATTTCATGATGAACTTTGCGGGACTCAGCTACAGGTATGTGAATGATGAGAGCGGTGATTTGCTTTATGCGAAGTTCGGTTCTGTCTTCAATGTCCAGCCGACAGTGCTCATACCATATACGGGAGAACTGGGAACTGGAATCAAAGTAAAGAACAACCAGAGCATTTCATTTTATGATCAATTGATAGGAACAATTAAACAGCCATCACCGATTATCGCATACATCACTACAAACAATGAATGTGCTGTAAAGTATTATAATGAAAGAACATTATCATGGATTCCCTCACTCATTGTCAGTCAAACAGGCAACACAGCATCAAAGAGCACAGTGTGGAAAGATGGAGATACAACCAGAGTTGTGTGGGAGAATCTTGGAGCTGATGGTAAGCAGTATGTGGTTCAAAAAAAGATTACTGTTGCTGGAGAAATAGCCAAATTGGATACAATCGAGGACAATGCATATGATATAAAAGTGAAGGACCACAAGTTATACACTTATGTTAAGGATAATTCCATTTATATGAAGCAATATGCAGACAGGATTCCGAATGGTTTTGAAAGAGTGATAATTGAAGGAGCAGACAGTGTCTTTGCACCTGATATTGATATAAAATATACATTAATACCGGAAAGACCGACATATTCAACAATCTATGCCATCTGGACAGAGAAGAAGGGAGATGAATACAGAATAGGTTACAGAGAAGACCTTATCAGTGATATTGAACTTTCACCGCTATATGCCAGCGAACTTGCATCAATGGAGATAACAATGACAGAGTCAAGCATTTATGATTATGTTATTGGAAAGTTTCCTGTAGAAAAGATGAAGTATGACATAGCAGGACTTCAGCAGGACCATTATTATGAGGTATCAGTAATAACAAACGATAAGAATCCATATATACCCCAGATAGTCAAGATAGACGGAGAAGTAATAGGAGTGGTATATGGAGGCAAAGGAGAGGATACTACAAAGGTGATGGTTCCTAAGGAATACTATGAAGACGGGTATCTCAGTATTGAACTTGAAAGGAAGGTTGGTAAAGACGCAAGGGTGGCAAGGGTTGAGTGCTATGAGTATGATGAGGTGGACTTAGAAACCTTGACACAGCTTGGCAAAGGGAATAGAATAAAACTGAATGAAGAGCAAACAGATGCAAAGATAAACAACATTGTAGAGAACGGACTTATAGCTTATGAAGTAACAGAAACAGGAGCAGGAGAAATTGAAGTGATAGACATAACAGGAAGAGTGGTAAAAGAGAGCAAGGTAAAGAACATCAAAGGGATGAACACTTTTAGTGTAAAGGAACTGCCGGCAGGGATATACTTCATAAGAACGGATAAAGAATCCAACAGTCTCAGAAAGATAATAAAACTGAAGTGAGAATGAAAGCAAAAGGAATACTTTTATTTGTATTAATCATTATACTCTGCACTCAAATGAGTGCAGAGTATGAGGAGAAGTGCTTTTTACCAGATGGAACCAGCTCAACTGAAAGAGATATATGTCCCCAAATAAAAGAAGTAAATAATAATAATTGGTATGAAATTTTTACAAATAATGGGGGATGTATTTACGAGATTCAAAGGAAATACAGATATATTTATACTGAACCTGATTTCCCTGAAGATTTACGCGGAGTAGCTTTTTTAGATACTGACAGCCTACTTGATTTTATAGGAAGACCAATATTTACAAACGACAAGAAGTTATGGCTCAGAGAGCAGGAGAGTGTTTATTCATATCCGCCTGCAGAAAGGACATGGGAATCTGATACGATATTTGAAGGAGTTGACTGGCTCGGTGTTGGGGATATTAAGGGTGACGGAGTAACAAGAATCTACGGAGCAGGGATACCCGAGCTATCTGATGAGGTGGACAGATTCGGCTGGTTCTATATGGACTGCACGGGAGATAACCAGTATGAAATTGGCGGAAGGGTATCACCCGGAATAGTATCGATGGGAGCAATGGATGTAGGGGATGTTAATGGGAACGGTAAAAACGATGTAATATATGGAGCAGGAATAGCGGACGGAGTAGTCTTTTTTGAATTCAATGAGGTAACAGACAGCTTTGAAAGAAAGGGAAACCTTGACAGCTTATTGTGCGAAAAGCTGCTGTTTTTCCCTGATATGGATAAAGACGGAAAGAATGAGATAATGAGATGTAGAACGGAGTATTTACTGCCTCCGTATTATCATTTTAAGATGTATGAGATAGACAGCTTGTACAACTATGAACTGATATGGGATTACTACTGGGAAGGTACAACAGATTATATGTTTCTTTACGGCTGTGATATAAGTTATGGGGATGTTGATAATGACGGAGATAACGAGTTTGTGGTTTGCGGAGGTAGCACAATGAGGGTCTTTGATGTAACAGGAGATAACACATTTACGGAGGTATATACAAAGACCTTGGCGGATAACTTCTTCTTGTCAAGCAGTGTAAAATGCTGGGACTTTGACAGAGACGGCCAGGATGAGATAATGTTCACGGGAGAGGGTAACCCAAGCAGTATTGAGAAGCGAGGTACATACATATACAAGGATGAGGTAATAAGCGAACTCTGGATGGAAGACACCCTTGATTTTGGGAATAGGACAATAGCAGATACAATAACAGCACAAGTTGTAATAAAGAGTGTTGACACTTATGACTTGATAGTGGACTCGGTAAAAGTAGAGGGGTTAAGGTATAAGAAGTCATCAGAGCCGACTTACCCTGTTATATTATCAACAGGAGACAGTATGCTAATAGAGGTAGAGTATGAATGTATTGATACAGGAGTAAGCTTGGGTAAACTGATAGCATACAGCAATGACCACTATGGCGGAGTGGATACGATGGAGATTATAGGTGAACTGGAACTGACGGGAATAGAAGAACGCCGAGAGATAAAAGAAGTTACAGAGTTACAGGGTATCAGAGTGACAGGTTGTAATACAATAGAGTGGATTACGCAAACAACACAAGGCACATTGACAGTATATGACATCTCAGGCAGAGAGGTAATCAGAGAAGAATCAAAGACAACAGGCGAACACAAGACAGACATCAGACACTTAAAGAACGGAATATATTTTATAAAACTGAAAACAGAGAATCAATCAATTACAGAGAAGATGGTGAGGATCCAATAGTACGCTGGTATGCTGGTATAAGAGTTTAAAAGTGAAAAGTGCAACTGTAAAAAAAAAGAGTAAAAAGATTGAGAAAGAAAAATATTCACATTTATACCTTTAATCCTTTTCACATTTTTACTTCTGCATCATATAGATTGCTTCTTCGAAGACTCATCGCAATGACCGGAAATTTTAAGGACTATGGTATCAAAAAGCTGGATATTTTTTGACAGATTCTTAACACGAGAACATTAAACAGAAGCGTTCGGAATGTACAGCAGTCCGGGGAGAGAATTCTTCCCCCCCCTTGTGTTGACTTAAATTTTTTTATCCGTATAATTAATTTTTTATATTATTAATAGGAGGTTTTATGTCAGTACGTATAGGTATAAATGGTTTCGGAAGGATCGGCCGCCTTGTGGCGAGAATGGCCGTAAAGCGCAAAGACATGGAGCTGTGCGGCATCAATGACATCACAGACGCAAAGACGCTTGCCCATCTCTTCAAGTACGATTCGGTTCACGGAATATTTCAGGGAGAGGTCTCTCACACTGAAAATTCAATAATCATCGACGGAAAGGAAGTGAAGATTTCGGCTGAAAGGAATCCTGAGAATCTCAAGTGGAATGAGCTGAAAGCTGACATCATCGTGGAATCAACCGGATTTTTCACAAAAAAAGAGGATGCTGAGAAGCATCTGAAGGCGGGGGCGAAGAAGGTTATAATATCTGCGCCTGCAAAGAACAAGGTTGACGCGACTATAGTTCTGGGAGTCAACGAGAAGGTTTACGACAAAGCAAACCATCACATAGTTTCTAACGCTTCATGCACAACCAATTGTCTCGCTCCGCTTGTAAAGGTGATGCTCGACAATTTCGGCATAGTGAGCGGAATGATGACTACAATCCATTCTTACACAAATGACCAGAGAATACTCGACCTGCCCCACTCGGATCTGAGAAGGGCGAGAGCCGCCATGCTCTCCATGATACCCACTTCAACAGGCGCGGCGAAGGCGCTGGGACTCGTAATCCCGGAAGTGGACGGAAAGATGGACGGTGTTTCTGTCAGAGTTCCGACTGCAGACGTCTCTTTGGTTGATTTATCCCTTGTGACGGAAAAAACAACTTCAAAGGATGAAGTAAACAAGGTTTTCAAAAAGGCCTCAGAAAGCGAGGAGCTTAAGAGATACCTTGAATACTGCGAACTTCCTCTGGTATCGGTTGATTTCCTCGGCAACAGCCATTCAGCGATATTTGATTCGCAGCAGACGTTCGTCAAGGGAAATTTGGTCAAGATATTTGCATGGTATGACAATGAATACGGCTACTCATCAAGAGTCGTCGACCTCATAGAATTCATGATGAGGTAACCATGAAAATACGCGAACTTGACTCAGTCAACTTTGTCAGAAAGCGAGTATTGCTCCGCACTGACTACAACGTGCCTATAGAGGATGGGAAGATAACCGACGACAGAAGGATTGAATCTACCGTCAAGACCATAAACTATCTTCTTGATAAGCAGGCAAAGGTTATAATTGTCTCTCATCTCGGCAGGCCTAAGGGAAGGGACGAAAAATGCTCATTGAAGATAATCAAGGAGAACCTTGAAAAGCATCTGAAGAAAGAGATAACCTTCATAGATGATTTCAGAAAAGATGACGCCAGAGAGAAGGTGAAGAATCTCGGATACCCTTCGATTGCGATGCTTGAAAACATAAGGTTCTATCCTGAAGAGCAGAAGAATGACGAAGCGTTCGCAAAGGAGATAAGCGAATACGGTGACGTCTATGTGAATGACGGGTTCGGAGTGGCCCACAGAAATGATGTTTCCGTTTACGCTCTGCCTCTCAAATTCAAGGAGAGAGCGGCCGGTTTTCTGATATCGCAGGAGGTGAAACACCTTTCCCATCTTCATGAAGAGCCGCAAATGCCCTACGTCTTTTTGGTGGGCGGAGCAAAGGTCTCAACAAAAGTGCAGATAATCGACAATATTCTCGACCATGCATCCACAGTCATAATCGGAGGAGGCCTCGCCTTTACTTTTCTTAAGGCGCAGGGATTCAACATAGGAAAATCCCTCTTTGAGGAGAACATGCTCAGAGAGTGCAGCAGAATATTCGCAAAGTCGCGTGAAAAGAGAGTCAACATACTCCTTCCCCTTGATTTCGCAGTTGCAAAGAGCAGGGAAGAGAGTGTGCGCCGCGAAGTGAGAAGGGATGAGATAGCGGATGACGAGATGGCTCTTGACATAGGCGACCTCTCCGTAGAGATCTTCAAATCAGCCATAGAGAATGCCAAGACAGTTGTGTGGAACGGACCTATGGGGTATTTCGAAAACCCAGCATTTGCATACGGAACCCTGGAAGTGGCAAAATCAATAGCACTTGCTACTAAAAGCGGCGCTTATACAGTGGCCGGCGGGGGAGATTCATGCGCTGCCATTGACCAGATGAATCTGACGGATTCGTTCACATACATATCAACCGGCGGAGGAGCCATGCTTGAATTTTTAAGCGGAATAGAGCTTCCCGGCCTTAATGCTTTAAAGGCGGATAAATGAGAAGAATACTTATAGCGGGAAACTGGAAGATGAATGTAATAGACAATATTCTTCCTGTTGCAAGAGCCGCAGAAGAGAACCGCGTTGACGTTGCTGTTTTTCCGCCATTCGTTTATCTGGAAAGAATTATCAATGAACTTAAAGGCTCAAAGGTTGTAGTCGGAGCGCAAAACATGCACCATCAGGAGAGCGGTCCTTATACTGGCGAAACCTCGCCAAAGTTTTTGCTTGAGATGAATGTGAAGCATGTTATTATAGGACACTCTGAGAGGCGCCATGTATTTAAAGAATCGGATGAAGAAATATCTCTTAAGATGAAGAAAGCGCTTAGCTTAAATATGAATCCCATACTCTGCGTAGGTGAAACCGAATCTGAACGTCTCTCAAACAAGCATAAGTCGTCAGTAGAGAATCAGTTAAAAATCGGCCTCGGGGGTATTGAAAATAATTTAAAAAATATTATAATAGCTTACGAACCTGTTTGGGCAATAGGAACAGGCAATACTGCAACCCCCAATGATGCAGAGGAGATGCATTCATTTATAAGGGAGCAGATTTCATACATCTTCGGCAGAAATGTAGCTTCCGAGATGATAGTTCTTTATGGCGGCAGCGTCAATGAAGAGAATGTAAAAGACCTTCTCAGAAAAGACAACATTGACGGCGCTCTTGTGGGTGGAGCATCCCTTAAGGGCGATAAATTCGCTAAGATAATTGAAATAGGTGGCAAAACAAACATATAGGAGGCACTTTGTTCACACTGATTCTGATAGTCCACATAATTGTTTCGGTTCTTCTGATTCTTGTTATACTTATGCAGCAGTCAAAGGGCGGCATGTCGGCAATGTTCGGAGGAAGCCAGGATTCTGTTTTCGGCGCATCGGGCGCTGATACATTCTTTACAAAAGCAACGGCAGTGATGGCTGTGATTTTCATGATCACAAGTTTTTCTCTCGCTCTGCTGTCGGGAGGGCCAAAAACAGCCCAGCCGGCGACGGAGATACAGCCTCAGGCGGACGTTCTGCCCGAGCAGACTCTGCCGCAGACAGACACAACACCAGCCCCGCTTCAAGGGCAGTAAAATAAGGAGGAACGAATGTTCGCAGTAGTAGAGATTAACGGAGTGCAGCATAAGGTGACGGAGAACGAAATTCTCCAGATAGACAAAACTGATGAGAAAGAGCCGAAGACTAAAATGGAATTCGATAAAGTTCTTTTCATAAACGACGACAAAGAGAGCATTATCGGAAAGCCCTATATCAAGGGCGCAAAAGTTCTCTGCGAGTATCAGGAAGATTCTCAGGGAAAAAAGATTGAAGTGATGAAATTCAGGAGAAGGTCCAACTTCAAGAAAATAAAGGGACACAGGCAGGACTACTCCATGATAAAAATCGAAAAAATAGTGAAGCCCTAAGGAGGAATGAAAAATGGCGCATAAAAAGGGTGTCGGTTCGTCAAGAAACGGAAGAGATTCCAATCCGAAATATCTGGGAATCAAAAAGACAAGCGGGCAGGTTGTCACCACCGGAACAATACTGGTAAGACAGCGCGGTACTGTGGTGCACCCGGGGATAAACGTAGGGCTCGGAAAGGATGATACACTTTTCGCTCTCTCAGACGGCACGGTGAAGTTCACCAGATTCGGAAAATTCAGAAAGAAAGTATCAGTGGAGAATAAGGAGCAGAAGTGAAGATAGTGTGGTTTGGCCACGCTACTTTTTTTGCAGAACTCGACAATAAAATCAGAATAATCTTCGACCCGTATGACAAGAGCGCCTACGGGTCTTCTTTTACCTATTCGGATAATTTTCCCAAATGCGACATTGCTTTAATATCACACAGCCACAGAGACCATTCTTTCAGAAATTTCAAAGAAAAATTCGGATATCAGCCGATAATAATGGATTCTGAGGGGGAAAGAGAGGAGTTTGGAGTAAAAATCACAGGAAGAAAATTTTTTCATGACAAAGCAGAGGGCAGGGAGAGGGGAGAAGTAATAGTTTTTTCTGTGAAGGAAAACCAAAAGGAGATTATACATTTCAGTGATATCGGAGAAAGCGTGAAAAAAGAAAAATTTCAAGAAATGAAGAATCCATACATAGCTATGGTTCCGGTAGGAGGCAGGTATACTATAGACGGCGAGGAGGCAGCAGAGCTCGTTGGGATCCTCTCTCCACGATTCGTATTTCCAATGCATTACAAAACCTCCCGCCTTGATTTTCCTATAGAGAGCGAAGAAAGATTTTTAAAATCAATGAACAATTATGAAATACAAAGAGCCGATTCTTTCAATGACAATGAAGAGAATGTGAAAAAAACCATTTTCATATTCAATCCGGCCGACAAAGAAATTCAGGAGGGACAATGAACTTTTCATCTTTTAAATCAATTTTCAATTCATTCATGTCAAATGACATAGCAATAGATCTCGGCACAGCTTCGACGCTCATATACATGAAGAATGAAGGAATTGTGCTCAATGAACCGTCAGTAGTGGCTCTTGACGTAAAGACACGTAGGCCTATAGCAGTCGGATTTGCCGCTAAAGAGATGCTCGGAAAGACGCCCGAAGAGATAAAAGCACTCCGTCCTATGAAAGACGGGGTAATAGCTGATTTTGAAGTTGTGGAGGAGATGCTCAGATATTTTATCGCAAAGGTTCAGAAATCTAAAATCCTGATAAGACCCAGAGTGATAGTGTGCGTGCCGTCAGGAATAACGGCTGTCGAAACAAGGGCTGTCAGAGATTCTGTGGAGCACGCCGGAGTGAGGGACGTATATCTTGTCGCCGAACCGATTGCGGCGGCTGTCGGAGTAGACCTTCCCGTCGACAAACCCACAGGCTCAATGATAATCGACATAGGCGGCGGCACAAGCGAAATCGCAGTGATAGCTTTAAACGGAATAGTCTCCAACAATTCAATAAGGATTGGAGGGGATGAAATGGACGAGGCGATAAACCAGTACGTCAAGAAGAACTACAATCTTCTTATTGGCGAGCAGACTACAGAGAGAATAAAGACCACGGTGGGTTCGGCATTCCCTCTTGAAGAAGAGCTTCATATTGACGTGCGCGGCCTGGACCTTGTCGAGGGCATTCCGAAGACCATTAAAGTTACCTCTGAGGAGATACGCGACTCTTTAAGGGAGCCGGTTATGATGATAATGACAGCCGTAAAGCAGGCACTCGAAAAAACACCGCCCGAACTTGCCGCCGACATAGTGGACCAGGGAATCATAATGACGGGAGGAGGCTCTCTGCTCAAAAACTTTGACAAACTGATAGCGAAGGAGACCGGGCTAAAAGTCACAGTCGCCGAGAATCCGCTTGAATGCGTAGTCCGAGGCAGCGGGAAAATCATTGACAATATATCTCTTTACGAAAAAATAATAATGCAGCCCTCTAAATGACCAACAAAAGAGTCAG
>JAQVDU010000006.1 GCA_028698175.1 bacterium
CAGACCGGCCAGGGCAAACAGGAAGGCAAATACGGCGGCATAACGCCATAAGAGTGACCAGCCTGGAAAAAGCGGCGGCAGCGCGGCAGTGCCTGGTGCCGGAGCCTAAAACCTCAAGATATATTCTGTCGGCATTCTGAAGCATCTTTACGCGCTCTTCGCTCACCTCACCCAGAATTCTTATTCCGAGTCCGGGACCTGGAAACGGATGCTTCATGAGAAGCTCTGAAGGCACATTCAGCTCCTGGCCGATCCTTCTCACTTCATCCTTGAAGAGCTCCTTCAATGGTTCAATCAGCTTAAATTTCATGTTTTTCGGCAGTCCGCCCACATTGTGATGGGTCTTTATAACATGAGAAGGCCCCTTCTGCGACTGCGATTCTATTCTGTCCGGATATATCGTTCCCTGAACTAAAAACTTTGCATCCCTGTATGTTTTCGCTTTGGAAGCGAATACCTCGATGAAAGTGCGGCCTATTATCCTCCTCTTTTCCTCAGGGTCTTCGACTTTGGAGAGTCTCTTCAGAAAAAGCTTTGATGAATCTACGTACTCAACGTCAAGATTAAGTTTTTTTCTGAGAATTTTCACAGTATCTCTACCTTCATTGAATCTGAGAAGGCCGGTGTCAATAAGGAAGCCCTTCAGATTCCTGCCTACAGCCCTCTTCACCAGAATCGAAGCGACCGTTGAATCGACTCCTCCTGATATTTCGCTTATCACAATGGACTTTCCAGCCTCCTCTCTTATGCTTTTGACTGTCGATTCTACGAAGTTCGCGCTTGTCCAGTTTTGTTTCGCTCTGCATATGAGAACTACAAAATTGTAAAGCATCCTTACTCCGAGCTCGCTGTGATGGACCTCCGGATGAAACTGAAATCCGTATAGGGGAAGCTTTGAATGCTTCATAGCCGCAATTTCGGAGTTTTCGCTTAATGCTATCTTCACAAATCCCTTTGGAGCGGTTCTCACCTTGTCTGAATGGGACATCCAGACTATGGATTTGTTTTTTACTCCGCTGAATATCCTGTCTTTTGACAGTATTGAGAGTTCGCTTCTGCCGAACTCACGCATATGAGAATGAGCCACGTGCCCGCCGTTCTTGTGAGCCATCAGCTGCATTCCGTAGCATATTCCGAGTACGGGGATTCCCAGTGTGAAAATTTTCTCGGAAATCGTCGGACTCTTTTTGTCATAGACAGAATTCGGTCCGCCTGAGAGTATTATACCTGCTGTCTTTGAGAAATCTGTTTTTTCCGCGTTTTCAAAGCTCACAATCTCGGAGTAAACGTTCATTTCGCGCACTCTTCTCGCTATCAGCTGAGTATACTGGGAGCCGAAATCTACAACTGTAATTTTCTGGTGAGTCATTTTACCATTCCTTCAATTTTATTTTTCATGTTTTTTCCTTTAAACAGGTACGAACCTGAAACGATCCATTCCGCCCCCGCCTCAATCGCCATCCTCCCAGTCTTTTCATTTATTCCTCCGTCGATTTCAATTTTGAAATCATAGTTCTTCTGAAGAGCTTTCAAACGCTTCAGCTTTGAAAGAACGCTTTTAATAAAGCTCTGGCCTGCGAATCCGGGGAATACGGACATCAGCAGCACGTAATCGGCATTATTTAAGTATTTCAGAATGGTCTTTTCGTTTACGTCCGGATTTACAGCAAGACCGGCCTTTGACCCCATTGCTCTGATTCTCTTCAAGAGAGAGACGGGATTTGAAGAGGTCTCCGGATGAAACGACACAAGGTCAGCTCCTGCCTTTACGAAGAGAGGCGCGTACTTGTCCGGATTTGCAACCATCAGATGCGCATCTATCTTTTTCCTGGTTAAAGGCCTTAAATTTTCAAGGAAGACAGGTCCGAAAGTGATGTTCTCCACGAAAGCCCCGTCCATAACGTCAAGATGGAGCATTTTCACTTCAGCAGGGATGCTCTTCAGGCTGACCCTCATGCAGGAGAGGTCCATAGAAAGAAGGGAGGGAATGATTTGAACGTCTCTCTTCATTCCGGAACCTGTATTTTGAATTTAATGGTGTCTTGTTTTTTCACATACTCGCCGGAGTCCGGATACTGCGCAATAACCGCGCTTCTCAGGATGCTCGCCTTGACCGAGTCATAGATGAAAGGAACAAGCTTTAAGGATTTAGCAAGGGAAACGGCTGAATCCGCGGACATGTTCACGTACTTTCCGACAAAAACGTAATTGTTCTTCTTTCCCCTTGATACGTTGACAGTGACCGTGGATCCCTTGGGGATAAAGCTGTTGAAGGGAGGCTCAGTGCCCATGACTATGTTTTCATCAAGGTCCTCGCAAAAATCGAAGTTGGTGTCATTCACAGTGAATCCGGCTCTTGTGAGAGCGTCTATCGCATTCGAAATGTGAAGACCGTAAACCTTCGGTATCTGTATTTTCTCGGAGCCGAGGGAGACTATCACTTCCACGACCTTATAAAATTTTATGTTTGTAAAAGGCAGCGGATTTTGGGATATCACAAGGCCGGAGGATATCTTTTCGGAATACTCTTCTCCCGCTATCCTCAGGTCAAGCCCCCGCACCTCAAGCTCAGTCCTCGCCTTTTTTATGGTGAGACCGGTAATGTCGGGAACAGAGAGCTCATTTGATTTGCCCATCATCATTGGCATCACTATGTACGCTATTATAACACCGAGAACCACGGATATCAGGGCAAGCATTATAAGAGCAAGACCGTATCTGTGGCCCTGTTCGAATACGTTCAGCTTTTTTATTGAATCGGCTGAGTCTTTTACTGCCGCACCTGGCTTCTTGAAGAAGCCAATGTTTACTTTCTTTCCGTGTTCATCCATATTTTGACACCCGTACCCTTCTTTATTTTTACTCCCGGCTCAGGCGACTGCTTCACCACTATGTCAAACGGAAGCTCTGTATCCGTCATATTTATCACCTCATCCACGGTGAGTCCTGCGGAACGAATCTTCTCAAGCGCATCCGCTTTTGTCAAAGAATTGACGTTAGGCATTGCCACAGATACTGTGCCCTTCGACACTGTAATATTTACAGAGGAGCCCTCCGCCATTTCGGTTCCCCCCTCAGGAACTGTTGACACCACAACGTCCGTTCTGTATTTTTCATTGTCCACGTACCCTACGTTTCCAATCTTCAGCCTGAGCTTGATTATCTCCCTCTTCACCTCGTCCACGTTGAGTCCTGTGAAATAGGGCAGTATGACAAGCTTCGCTTCCTTCTGAACAGTGTCCTGATTTATCGGTTCAATCTCCTTTCCCGCGCTTATTACAACGCTCACAGAGGAGCCCTTCAGAACCATTGCGCCTGCGATAGGGCTCTGGGAGAGAATAACCCCCTTCTCCTCTGTTTCGCTTGTCTTTTCAGATTCCACGAACATTGTCAGGCCTTTATTCTCAAGGAAGAGCTTCGCCCTCTCATACCCGTTTCCCTCTATGAGGGGAACTTCTACCTTCGTCTCTTCCGCCTGTTTTTCCGCAGACGGTTTAATAAGCGGAGCGATGAACACAATTGTCGCCAGAGAGACGACTATTGATATTATCAGCGACACTATGACTGATATTCCTATTATTTTTCCCGTATTGTCAAACATCTTCACCTCCTGATTTTCTTAGTAGGACTCCGTAACCGCCGTTAAAGGGCATTCCGAAAGAAAAGAACTGGGAATAAACTTTATAGTCGGAGTTTGATTTAATGAACTCTTCCGCGATCTCCTGATTCTCCGCGTTGAGAATAGAGCATGTCATATATAAAAGAGAGCCGCCGTCCTTAACGTACTCGTCAGCCTTCTTAAGCATTGAAAGCTGCGTCTCCCTTAGGGTCTCGAGTTTCTTTTTGTAATTGTATTTCACATCCGGATTCTTTCTTATTGTTCCCGTGGCTGTGCATGGTGCATCCACTATCACAAGGTCAAAGACCTTTCCAAGGTCAGATTTCAGAAGGTCGACAGTCTCCGTCTTTATTCCGGTCAGTTTCAGCCTTTCGACATTCTCTTTCATCCTCTCTATTCTTCTGCCGTCTTTGTCAATGGCTGTGATTTTTGCGCTTTTGACGAATGATTTGAGAAGGAATGATTTTCCTCCGGGAGCGGCGCAGCAGTCCAAAACGGTTTTAATGTGCTCCATCTGAAGGAATCTGAAAATGTTGAGATAGACAGGGTCAAGAATGTACTCATGCGAAGTCAAACGGTCGCCCGGCAGAAACTCCCTGTACTCTCCGGTCTCGATATTGAAAGCGTGGGTCTGCGGCTTCTCATTATAGAATTTCATCAGCTGTACCGCTCTATCCTTTCCGACCTCGGAGATGAGGTATTCGACAAAATGCTGGGGAAAGGAGTAAGTAAACGATATCGACTGCTTGTCTGCGTCTCCCGGGATCTCGAGTTTTGAGCTGTTCCTTAAAAACTCCCTCAAAGCCCAGTTGACGAACTTATCCTGATTCTTAAGCTTCTCCTTTGCTATGTCCACTATGGAGGAGAGAACCGCATAATCCTTGTGCTTCATGAATACTATTTCGTAAACAGCCATTCTAAGAAGATGTTTCGCCTTTTTAAAGACATTGGTCATCTCCTTCCCTGTCGCCTGCATGAAAAAACAATCAAGCAGAAGCTTGTTGCGCGCTACTCCGTAGGCAAGTTCCTTGACAAAGTCGGATTCATGTTTTGTTTTTCCTTCGACAAATTTTTCGTATGACTCCTTGAGGGATACTCCCTTGTCAAATACCTCCTCAAGCACCATGTATGTTGTCAGCCTTCTCTTTTCCATTTGACTCCTTCCTTCGAATCGTTCAGCACTATTCCCATCTCCTTCAGTCTGTCCCGTATCAGGTCGGAGAGGGCGAAGTTCCTGGCCTTGCGCGCATCCTCCCTGACCTCAATCAGAAGTTCGACAAGACCTTTGTCGTTTGAAGCGGCCTCTTTCTTCTCGCTTTTGAATCCGAGAGCAAACAGCATCATTCCTATTTCCGCCCTTAGTTCTTTCTTTTCAGAGCATCCTTCCGCGTTTATTTCGTTAACCGCGTCAAATATCACTCCCAATGCCTGCGGAGTGTTGAAATCGTCGAAGAGCGCTTCCTTGAATTTTTCATAGTATTTTCCGGCAGACGAAGAGGCGGTCTCTCCGTCCAATGCGTTAGCTATCCTTGAATATGCGGATTTTGCCTCGTCAAGCCTTTCTGGAGAGAATTCTATAACCTTTCTGTAATGCGTCTTCATGAGATATAGCCTCACGACGTCCGGGCTCCAGCGGGATAGTATCCCCTTCACCTTGGAGTCATTGCCCACCGATTTTGACATCTTCTCTCCGTTTCTGTTGACCATTCCGTTGTGTATCCAGAAGTTTGCGAAAAGCTTTCCTGTGGCGCATTCGCTCTGGGCTATCTCGTTTTCATGGTGAGGGAAAATGAGGTCCTCTCCGCCGGTATGTATGTCGAATGTCTCGCCGAGATACTTCATGGACATTGCAGAGCACTCTATGTGCCACCCCGGGCGCCCCTTTCCGAACGGCGAGTGCCAGTAGGGTTCATTGTCCTTAGCTCCTTTCCAGAGAACAAAGTCAAGCGGGTTCTCCTTCTTTTCGTTTATCTCTATTCTCTTTCCTTCGATGAGTTCATCTGTCTTCTTCTTGGAGAGCTTGCCGTATCCGTCGAATTTTGATACGCTGAAAAATACGTCGCCTTCTGATTTGTATGCGTATCCCTTCTCTATCAGTTTTTCTATGAACTCTACAATCTCCTGAATGTGCCCCGTTGCCCTGGGGTAGACGTCAAAAGGAAGCGCATTCATTATTGCTGCGAATCTCATGAATTCGTCTATATTTCTCTGGGAGAGTATTCTGTAATCCTCGCCGCCTCGCATCTTCTCGATAAGCTTGTCGTCGATGTCTGTAAAGTTGTATACGGAGAATACCCTGTACCCTCCGAGAGCCATTGTCCTTTTTATAATGTCGGCGGTAACCAGAGCCCTCAGATGTCCGAGGTGCGGAGTGTCCTGCACTGTCATTCCGCATGTATACATTCTCACTGTATTGTCGGATGACACCGGGCTGAAGTCCCTGCTCTCGCTCTTCAGGGTATCGTATATTCTTATCATGCCTTTTCCCTGTCAACAATCGCCGCAGTCAGCTCCCCTTCGCATACAACCTTTCCGTCGACAAAAGCTTTTGCCTCAAGGACGAACATATTGCCTTTATGCTCCAGAAGAGTGCATTCGTTTCTCAGCACGTCTCCGGGCACTACAGGTCTGCGAAATTTCACCTTGTCTATCTTGACAAAATAGGGGACCTTCTTTTCGAGGTCGTCCACGTGAATCAGAAGAAACATAGCGCCTGTCTGCGCGAGAGATTCTATTATCAGGACGCCGGGCATAATCGGGTGTCCGGGGTAATGCCCCTGGAAGAACTGCTCGTTTATTGTCACGCACTTTATGCCGATTACCCTTTTGTCGTTCATTTCGATTATTCTGTCCACAAGAAGCATCGGATATCTGTGCGGGAGAACCTCCATTATTCTGTTGATGTCCATGTTGGAATGCATTTTAACCTCACTTTTCCATATAAGTTTTTATTTCAGTCAGAATTTCGGAAGCAACTGCGTTGAAATCAAGGGCTGAAGAACCCTCTCTGTCGATGTTGAGAACCTCGTTCTTCATCTTCATTGAATAGAGTTTGACGTTTATTATTATTCTGCTTCCGGACATTTTTATTCTGCCTGTCATTGAATAATCCGCATTTAGGGCTGTTCCGTAGTTTATCGCATCCATCGGCTTCATATCCTCAATATTGGTTATCCCGGCCTTTCTCAGGTAATCATTCACATCCTTTATGTTTACCGGTTCTACCTTGTTCTCGACTTTTAGGGACGTGTAGAGAGTCTTTGCGAGCTTTATGTGATACTGCTCGTTTCTCGTCTCTTTGTCCTCAGGCACAAAATCGAATACAATGTACTTTTTTATTGCCGCTACAGGAACGAAAAACTCCTTGTTAAGCTCGTCCAGCACCCTATCCGTAAGGTCTGCGTCCTTCTTTGCATAGAGTATGTTTCCGTCTGCGAAATCAACTATAATCGTGTATCCCTCTTCGTCTCCTATCTTTTTAATGATGCTTGATATCTTGTCAGCAACCGGCTTGAGCATCTGCTTATTGATGGTCGTAGATTTTCCGTTCTCTCCGAATATCTCTTCGATGAATTTATTCAGCTTGTCTCTCTTCTGCGAAATCTCCTGCTGTTTGCGCATTTTTGCATCTTCTGAGAGCATCGCCTCCTGATCCTTGTAAGTGAGTTCAAGCTCAGAGAGCTCATTCTGCATCTCTCCCATCTGCTTGTTCCACTCTGTCAGTTCCTTGTCAATCTCCCTGTTGATGTCCTCAATTCCCCTGTACCTCTGAAAAATCGTCTGCGAATTGATGTATCCGAATTTTTCTGCGCTGAGAGAGAAAAAAGAAAGAAGCAGAAAAATCACAATATAAATTTTTCTTTTCATAAATTCTCCTAGAAGGATGTTCCCACCTGGAAGTGCGGCTCCCAGTTCATTCCGTAGCCGTTCGGCGTCTTTTGGAATCCGTAGCCGAGGTCGATCCCCATGACTCCGACCATCGGTATTTCAATCCTCACTCCCACTCCTGTGCCGTGGTAGAGTGTTTTGAATCTGTCGGAGAGCGCTTCAGTCATGTTTTCATAGGCATTTCCCACATCGTAGAACATCAGCATGTATGCCTGTTCATTGAGCTTGAGGCGGAGCTCGAGATTGGAAAGAACCGCGCCCCTGCCTCCGATGACATAGCCGTCAATATCAGAGCCGATGGAACGGTCTGGATAGCCCCTTATGCCCCACGTGCCCACTCCTCCGAAGACGAACCTTTCCGTGAAGGGAACATTGTTAGGGTCGTCGTATGAGTCAACCACTCCGAACGCCGCCCTTCCCATGAACGTGAACTTCCAGAATAGGTGCTGATAGAATCTGAGGTCAGTCGTTATCTTGAAGTAATCCTTTCCTCCGCCGAGGATACCTCCCGCGAAGGATGTGTAAAGACCCATCATCTGCCCTGATTCCGGGAAGAATGAGTGGTTTCGCGAATCCCTCACTAAATACGGAGAGATCTCCGAGAGCATCTCCTTTTCGCCGAGCTGGCTTAATATGAGGGAGTCAAGCAGATCCTCGTAAAGAGTGTCAACGTAGGTATAGACCTGCTCAAGCTTGTATTTTGTGTAGAACTTTGTCATAAGGCGTTCAGAGAGAAGAAGGCCTGTTGTTACAGACCCTCCGATTCTCTGGTCATAGTAGTAGGTTTTGTCGCTCGTCTTATAGTAGATTTCCGACCCTGCCATTACCGGATATCCCATCAGATAGGGTTCAGTGAATCCGAAAGAGAAGTTTGTGACCGAAGCTCCCTTCTCCACGAGAAGCGAAGTGACAAGGCCCTTTCCGAGAAGATTTGTTATTTTTATAGTCACGTTTCCGGTCAGGCCGTCAGCCTGATTGTATGAGCCGCCTATGTTGAACTCGCCTGTCTGCTTCTCCTTCACCTTGAACGTCAGGTCTATTTTGGAAGGGTCGTCGGTGGGAATCGGATTTATCTGTACGTCCTCAAAGAATCCCGACCTGAAGAGGTTGGAGTGGGAGAGAACAAGGTCATTCCTCTTGAAGACCTCTCCCGGCTTTGAGATTATCTCCCGTCGTATGACGGCATCCTCTGTCTTTTCGTTTCCCTCTATTATTATGTCATTTATGTACGCAAGGCTGTTTTCCGTGATGTTAAGCTTCACCTTCATTGTGTCGCCCGCCCTCTCATTCTCATTCCTCACATTTACGTGAATGTATCCCCTGTCCATGTAGTACTCATAGATGGCTGATATGGATTTGTCCAGAAGAGTTTTGGAGAACGGCATGTTTTTTTTGAATGCTATGCGGCGTTCAATCTCTCTGTCTCCAGCCACTGTGTTGCCTGCAAAGGTAGTCTCTCCGAATATGAATCTCTGGTTCTGGGTAACGTAAATGTTTATGAACATGAACTTGTTGTCGTATGAATATTTGAAAACCGTTGAGTCAAGGGTCGCATCAGGATACCCGTTGTCCATTATGGCCGCCAGTATAATTTTCTTGTCCTCTTCGAAGTCGTTTTCCTTGAACAAACCGTCCTGCAGAAAGCCCTTCTCCTTGGTCTTCATCATCGACTTTATTTTGTTGTCCGTTATTTTGAAGTTTCCGAATATTTCAATCTTCTTTATTCTCACAGATTCATTCTCTTTTATCCAGTAGTAAAGGTTGACGCTGTTATCATCAGATACGTCCCCGATTGAATCGGTTATCTCCACGTTGAGAAATCCTTTTTTATGGTAGTAATCCTTTATTCCGTTGGTCACTTTGAATCTCGCGTATTCGCTTAAAAACTCTCCGCTCTGAACTTCAAGAGAGTCGAGTATCTCCTTCTCCTTTATCTTTTTATTGCCTTTGAGAATTATCTTTCCTATGCGGCCGTTCTCCTTCACCTTTATCATAAGTGAAGTTCCGTACTGGCCGCTTGACGGCTCCACCTCAATCTGATAATAAAATCCTGTGGCATAGAGGTTCTTTATCGCCTGTTTCACGTCATCGCTTGTCAGCTTCATTCCCACTGATAGGCCTGACCTGACAATAATGAATTCGGATGACGTGAGATTCTCTCCCTCCACCAGAATGTCATATACTCTTTCTGTTATGACCTCCTGCGAAAATGCGATTTGGAAAAACAAAAACAGAGTGGCCGCAGTAAGAATCCTTTTCAATGATCCTCCTCCGCCTTAACGGCGTTTTTTGATATTTCTTTGTAACTTGCGTTAAGTTCATGGTTCTTCACGCTGAAACACAGCTCGTTTCCGGGCGCGAGTTTGTCAGCGAGAATCTCTTCGGTTATTTTATTTTCAATGTTCTCCTGAATAGCCCTATCGACTGTTCGCGCGCCGAAGCTTTCATTGAATGAAATTTCCGTTAGATAGTCGGCGACGTCCGGGCTGAATGAAACCCTGTACTGTTTTTTCAGATACGTTTCTCTCGCCGAATTCAGGTGTTTCTGCATTATTTCCCGAATGTTCTTTTTAGACAGGTGGTTGAAGACAATGACATTATCAAGGCGGTTTATAAACTCCACTTTGAATGTGTCCTTCATCTTCTCGAGAAGCTTGTCCTTTGCTACAGACCCGGCTGACGATGAATCGCCGAAACCGAGCGGTTTTAAGCTGTCGCTCGTGCCGATGTTGGAAGTGAAGATGATTATTGTGTTCTTGAAATCGACTGTCCTGTGATGCGCGTCCGTCAATATCCCGGCATCGAGTATCTGAAGGAAAATATTGTAAATGTTGGGATGGGCCTTCTCTATTTCGTCAAAGAGAAGAAGAGAGTATGGGTTCCTCTTTACAAATTCCGTGAGGCGTCCCGGTTCTTCAAAACCGACGTAGCCGGGAGGAGAGCCTATCATCTTTGCTATCTCGTGCTCAGAGGAATATTCTGACATGTCAAATCTCATGAATGCGTCTTTGTGAGAGTGGACAAGCTCTGAAATCTTCTTTGCGAGCATCGTCTTTCCCACTCCGGAAGGTCCGAGAAAGAGCATTGAAATGCGAGGCTTTGACGGATTCTTTATGCCGAGAAGAGTGAGCTTTATCGCCTTTGAAACGGTCGTGACCGCATGGTCCTGCCCTATCACGTCTTCAAGAAATGCCTGTTCAAGCTTGACAAGGTCCTTTTGGTTTTCCGCAGTCAGCTTGTCAACCGGAATCCCGGTCCAAAGAGAGACAACCTCCTTTATAACGTTTTCGGCTACTTTTATCTTGTTATGCTCCTTTGTGTGTATCTCTTTTAGGGCCTTTATTTTGGTCTCCAGTTCGAGCTGTTTCGTGCGCTTTTCTCCGGCAAGTTTGTATTTGTTTACTGATGCGAAAAACTCCTTCTGGCTTATCGTCTCCCTCAGCTCCTTTTCCATCTTTTCAATCTGATTGTTTATCTTTATCGAAAGCTCCATGTTGACCTTGCTCCCCGCCTCGTCTATCACGTCAATCGCTTTGTCCGGAAGCACCCTGTCAGTTATGTACATCTGGGAGAGGTTCACAGCTTCTTCAATGGCAAGGTCGGAATACTCCACGTTGTGAAAGTCCTCATACTTGTGCTTTATTTTTTTCAGTATCGCTGTTGTCTGGACAACGTCCATCTCTTTGACATCGACCGGCTGGAACCTCCTCTCGAGGGCTCCGTCCTTTTCGATGTATTTGTGATACTCGGATAGAGTCGTAGCTCCTATGCACTGTATCTCTCCCCTTGAAAGCTGCGGCTTCAGCATATTTGCCGCGTCTATCGAACCTTCGGCTGAACCGGTTCCTATTATAGTGTGAAGCTCATCTATGAAGAGAATTATGTTTTTATTCTCCTCAAGCTCCTTTATCAGATTCTTGAGCCTCTCCTCAAACTGGCCTCTGTACTTTGTTCCTGCAACAAGAGAGCCGACGTCAAGGGAGAGAATCCTCTTGTTCTTTATTACGTCAGGCACAAGGTTCTTTACTATCCTGTCTGCCAATGCCTCTACGATTGCCGTCTTTCCCACTCCAGGTTTTCCGATGAGCACAGGATTGTTCTTCTTTCTTCTTCCAAGTATCTGAAGCACCCTCTCAATTTCAGAGTCCCTTCCCAGCGCAGGGTCAAGGTTGTTCTCGCGCGCCATTTTTGTCAGGTCCTTGCAGAGATAGTCGGCAATTGGCGTCTGTGAAGAGGAATCGGTTTCTATTGATTCTCCGTCCTCCTCCTTGCCCTTTCCTCTTTTTATTATCGCAATATATTTTGCAAGGTCGAACTCAACCGAGTCGAGAACTTCCCTCGAAGGAGGATTTGTCACGTAAATTGCCGTCACCGCATGCTCCGGTTCTATTGCAGTGTCTCCCATTTCAAGAGCGAACCTCTCCGCCTCCATGTACATCTTCTTGGTATCTGCTGATTCGCTTACGTCGAAGACGATGAACTGGGACTGTTCCTCGCCCTTCTTGACAAGCTGGCGGAGCGAATTTTTTATGATTTCTATTGTGTCCGAATCTGTCGATTTGGATGCCTTCATCACGTAATTGCCGGTAATGAGGTCCTTGTCAGAGAGTATGCTCAAAAGGATATCGTACGGCTCAACCTTGAGGCGGTTAAGCCCCCTCGTCCTCTGTTCGCATTTTTTCAGGATAATCGCCATCCGGCGAGAAAAGTTTAAATCCATTTTTTCTCCGTTTGCATAATTATATAATATAGCATAAAAGTATAATATCAGTCAATAGAATTGTGTGGACAAATACAGGATTCTAACGCGGAAGATTTAAAAATAAACAGGTTCCTCTTGACATAATTGAAATAATAAATATAATCCATTATCTCAACACTCCTCGGTAGCTCAGTCGGTAGAGCGAGTGGCTGTTAACCACCAGGTCGGGGGTTCGAGTCCCTCCCGGGGAGCATTGTTTTTTCACATTTTCCTTTAGGGCCCATAGCTCAGCTGGTTAGAGCGAATGACTCATAATCATTAGGTCCCAGGTTCGAACCCTGGTGGGCCCAAAAAATCCAAAAGCGATAAATATAATTTTCTAAATTATCAGAACGAACACATATGTCCGCCCTGCAGATATGCCTCCTGCAAAAAAAATGGGATTTTTAGTTTTAGGGACGGTGGTTGAAATAGTTGAAGTGACAAAAAAGGCACAAAAAATTGCATCAACAGTGAGTGTCAAAAATTAGAGATGTAATGTGACTTGACAAAAAATGTTAAAAAAAATGGAACAGTAAAAAACCAGTTAAAATTCCGAGAATGGTGCTGACAGAGGGTTAAAGGCGAAAGAATATAGTTAATTTCAACTATTTCAACCACCGTCCCTAAGATGACTTTTTACAGTTTTATTGAATCTTCGGGGATGATGACTATGATGTAATCCTTGTTTAATTGCATCAAATCCGTGTGGTATGTTCTTCCGTCCTTTGTCTTGATGTCTGCATCTGTAATAGGAATGAAGGGTTTGGCGAGATTGTTGAGAAAGTCCGTGAGCCTTCCTCCGGGCGGAATATGAACCATTCCGGTCACTTCAAGCTCTGTCGTGAAAATAATCGATTTTACCTTTTCCCTTTCAAATGCCATATTTCCTCCTAGTGTTTTTTCATCTTTTCATTCATCATCTGAGACCTTCTGCCCTTCATTATCACAAAGACGCTTTCAGCCGATGCGCAGATATTGTTATCAGGGTCTATTATTGAGGCGCGCATCCACACTCTGTCCGCGTCGGATTTTTCTACGGTAGCTGCGACTCTGTATTCGACGTTTGACCTCACCGCTTTTTTAAAATTTACTTTCATGCTCTCGGTAAGACACATAAGACCCGTCTTTTTTATTGACATCCACGCCATCGCTTCATCCATAACCGTCACTGCGAGACCTCCGTGGATTATATCTTCATACCCCACATGGTCTTCTCTGAATGTCACTCTGCTTTTGACGGAATCGCTCTTCTTGTCGTATTCAAAGACCATCTTCAGTCCTATGGGATTCTCCTGTCCGCAGACGAAGCACTTCGGGAAATAAGGTAGTTTTTCACAGCACATAGTACTTACGCCTCCTGTCTTTGAAAAGGTCATTCATACCGCTTATTCTCTTTTCTCTTGCCAAAGCGGGCTTCAAATCCGCCTCCATTACACTCTCGCCTTTCTCTTTTCCGCTTGCAAGGACATTCCCTTTTATATCGGTTATCCTGCTCTTCCCCGTGAATTTTGTATTTTTCTCCTCACCCACCCTGTTTGCAGTCACTGCAAATACGCGGTTTTCAAGACACCTTGTCTTCATCGCATCCTGACAGTAAGGCATTACGAGGTTTGAAGGATGGGCTATTACCTCAGCTTTCATCAATGCAAGAGTGCGCGCAGATTCCGGGAAGAACCAGTCAAAGCAAATCATCATCCCCACCCTTGCCTTTTGCGTCTTCACGACGAAAAACCCGGTGTCTCCTCTGTCAAAGAGCTTCTTTTCATTTAAGAAGAGGTGCGTCTTCCTGTAGACAAACCTTCTCCCCCTCTCGTCTATAAGCATTGATGAATTGTATATTTTGTTTTTGTATTTTTCGGAAAAGCCGAATACTACGGACATTTCGCGGGTTATGCAGAGAGCTTCAATAGGATCAAACAGAGAACTCTCTCTCTCCTGAGAGAGAGCTTTAAGTTTTCTTCTGTTTGAAATTTCATAGCCGGAAAGACAGAGCTCAGGGCAGACTAGAAGGTCGGCGCTGCTTTTACCGAGAACTCCCTTCAGCTTTTCAAGGTTGAGTTGAACGTTTTCATATTCAACGTCCATCTGAAAAAACCCGACTCTCATTTTCTCTTCTTGACTTTTCATATACATGATATAATATACTTAATTAATGAAAATTTCAACAAATAAAAAGACCTCGCTTAACATCGTTGGATTCAAAAGAGGTCTGAATGCGGAACGGTATTTCCGCAGGGGAGAAACAGAAGAATGAAAAGAATCTTGTTTCTGATCTCTATTTTCACATTTTCAGTACAATACGGACAGTCAATATCATTAAGAGTATTTGACGATATGACAGGCGTGAAGTCGGCGTCTTCGGAGCATTTCATCTACACGTACAAAGATGAAATCTCCGGACTTATTCCCGAGATAGCTTCAACTGCCGAGGGAGTCTATGACACGCTCTCAAAGCTGATGAATACAAAAGTTAGGGGAAAGATAAATCTCATAGTCACCGACCAGTCTGACGTGCCGAACGGGTTCTCTTCTCCCCTTCTAAACCCGACAGTGAACATTTACCTTGCAAATCCGGACGCTTCATTCACAGCGAAGCACAAGGGATGGATTGAGTATGTGCTTACGCATGAGCTTACCCATGCTCTTCACCTTTCGTCAACACGTCCGTCATGCCTCGCAGCCACAGGCAACTCCCTCTTCTACGCTCCAAACGGAGCTTACCCTATGTATCTGCTCGAAGGATACACTGTTTACAATGAGTCGACTCTCGGAAGAGGCAGGATGCATGACACGAAGTTTGAGGCGCTTCTCAGGGCAATGCTTCTTGATTCGACTATCCAGCCCGTCGGAAATGCAGCTTCATACTTCAACAGATTCTTCCCTTACAGCGAGCTTCCATACCTCTACGGACCATACCTGATGGAACAGTACAGAGAAAAACACGACTCTGACCTGACGCGACTGACTCGCCTTGATTTCTGCTCCCTCATTCCCTTTTCAGTCGCCTTTCCTGACCTTTTTCTCCACGCCAACATGGGCGAGTATCCCTCCTACGTTCTTGATGAAGTCTACGAGGAGGTCGGAAAAAGAACTGATGATCTTAAAAGAGGCATGATTTTCAATGAGAGAGAAAAAGTATCCGAATTCAGCTTCGACAACAATCTGCCTGCATGCGACGACGGAAAATTATATTACATAAAATCATATCCCCACAGGGAGAAGCGCTTCGTCATGAGAGAGAACAAAGAGGAGAGAGAGCTTTTCAAGATAACATACTCTACACGCGTTTCAGTAAAGAACGGGAAAATATACCTGGACATGCTCGACGTATATGACAATACAAACTACTTCTTCGACATGTATGAGTATGACGCAAGTAAAAAGATACTCGAAAAGCTGAAAGAGACGAGAAGGGGTTTCGGAGGAGACGCTTTCGGCGACACACTCCTCTTCATAAGGAATACGGGCAATAAACAGAGCATAATCGTTTACTCTCTTTCAAGGAGAATGCCTGTGGATTCATTCTCACTCGGAGAGGATTTCAAGTACTACACTCTCTCCGCAAAAGACGGCGCGAATATCCTAATCTCTTGCTACAGGGAGGGAGGATTCACAGACATAGTCCGTTACGACATGGCTTCAAAAACTACAGAGTTTTTAACATCAGACATCGCCACAGACCATTCTCCGCTGTGGAGCAAGAATAAGGACGGGTTCTACTTCATATCGGACAGAAGCAGAGTCAATGCGGTCTATTTCTACGACATTCCTTCGAAGAGGATAACAAAGGTATACAATTCACTGTATAATGTCTCCGCATTTTCAGTCGACGAGGATAATGAAATGATATACATTCAGGACATCAGCGGAGAGGGCGATGACATTTACTCATCAAGGTTTTTATGGCAGCAGGGAGAGGACGTTCTTCTAAGTGAGATTGCAAAACCCGTGTCACTTAAAAAAGACGGCGTCATGCTAAAGGAGAACGGAAAATACATTTTCCCGAAATTTTCAGGGCCAGGAGCATACTTCACGTTTCCCATGATCCTGCCGGCGACTTACCTGGACGATTATTCGCTCTATGCTGTCATGCCTTTCATAATGCTTAATTCCGATGTGAGCCAGTCTCTGACTTTTTACTTTTCAACCTCTCCCAACATCTTTTTGGCGACAGACGGAGACGTCGCATCTTTCAATTATCCGACGACTCTCTCTCTCACATCTTCATACTTCAAGCATGACGCTTCCCTCTCGGTTGATTTTCAGAGGGGCGCAACTCTCCAAATACCCTCAGGATTCAAAAGATACTTGCCCAACGTGTATTCCTTTTCACTTGAAGCTGATATTCAGAGAAGCAAGCCATTCAGTTCATTCAGATTAAATCCGGCTGTTTCATACGAGAGAACATCATATGCAAAGAGGACAGGCATCTCTGCCGAAGCTGAAATTTCCGACTATGAGAGCTCCATTCTGAGCATCACGCCTTCCGACGGGTACAACATCTCTTCCAAAGGGTACTTTACGTCGGTTGAGGATACTTCAAACAGGTATGATTTCGGAATAAACATCGATTGTACGGTTTATGCAAGCCCTGTCTGGAATGCGAACCTCTTTTTGAACGCGAATCTCTTTTATTCTCATTCACAGTTCATTCGGTCGACCTCAACATTGGCGCCTTTCAACTTCAATTCATCGGCTCTCTCACTCTCATTCGTGGCGGAGGAAGACGGATTAAGCGAAGAGGTGTACATACGGGATTTTTCTTACATTAAGGTTGGATTTGTGATGCCGCTGATGTTCATAAACAGCTCCATCCCGGTAAAGATTGTTACATCTCTTCCGGTTAGGTTCGATTACATATCTCTCTCCGCGAGCCAGCTTGCTGGATACAACATATACGAAAAAAAGAGAGAGCTGGCAACGAGGGTATCAATTAACATGTGCATCAATATGTCTATACTTTCCATATATCCTGGATTGGCAGTAACTTACAATGAGATAACAAAAAAAGCGCAGTTCGGCATCACTGCGACAATAAAATAAAAAGGAGAAATTTTGAAATCAAAAAAAGAAATAGCGCTTGAAAAGGAACTTTTAAGGCGCCTTGACGGAAAGTGCCTTGAAATGGCCAACCTGATCTTCAATGACGCTGAGATAAAATACATGATGGATTATGCAAACAATGTATCTATAAAGCGCCTCGGATTCAATGACCACGGGCCTGTCCACATGAAGACTGCGTCCTTGAACGCGATGATAATGTTCGACCTTTTAAAAAACGCGGGAGTTCAGTTCTCCCTCGTCTCCGAGCAGGTCGGCACGATTGAGGACAGCAAGGTGGCCGTTTTCATGGCTTCAATGCTCCATGACATAGGAATGACTGTGGGAAGAGACAACCATGAAATCTACTCTATGATTTTCGGAGTCAACATAATCGACAGGCTTTTAAAGGAGATTTACAAAACAGAAGCGGAGAAGAGAATCATTCTCCGCTCTCTCGTAATGGAAGGAATCGCAGGCCATATGGCCACGCAGAAGATACACTCTCTTGAAGCAGGCCTTGTTCTGATAGGAGACGGATGCGACATGGAGAAGGGCAGGGCGAGGATACCCACTCTTTTAAAGACAAAACCGAAGGTGGGTGACATACACAGGTACTCCTCAACCTCCATTCAGGACCTTTCAATCACAAAGGGAGTGAGAAAGCCGATAAGGATAACTGTTAAGATGAGCGAATCTGTGGGATTTTTCCAGATAGAGTCGGTTCTCTTCCCGAAGATACTCTCCTCCCCTGTCAATCCATACATTGAGCTTTATGCCGGAGTGATAGGTCAGGAGATGCTTCAGTACTTGTAATCTTCGTCTTTTTTGGTATAATTGAAATATGAGGCGGATATACGGATTAATCGGATTGGTTTTAATATTCACAAACTGTGTCACATTATTTCATTCTGCAAGGGTATTGGAGCCTGGAGAGTATGAGACTGGCGGCTCTTTTACGCTTGGCGGAATGGCTACTCAGGATTATGAAGGACTAATGGGCAATGAAAGGCTTTTTATAGAATACAGGGCGCCTTCAACTCCTCCTATCGGTCTATTTGTAAGAAACGGCTGGAGCAACGGCCTTAATACAGGAGCTTACCTCGGACTTGCCTTTATTGATTTTTTTGTCACTAAGAGAGTAATTGCTGAGAGAAATAATGTCCCTTCAGTGGCTCTCACTGCCGATTTCTCCATAAACTCTGTTATTTTTCACAATGAATATTGTGCAGCTACTTCACTGGATCTTTTTAAAAGCAAAATTGACGACAATAAGAACGTAAATCCGTTTCTGAAAATAAGAGGCGGGTATAAAATCTGGAGCATGGCTGATATATTGTCCGGATCTACATATTCGGGAAGCCTCCCTGTCGTAGGCCTTATAATTGGAAATGAGATGAAGGTGTCGGAAACATCATATCTTGTTGCAGCCGCATCATTTGAAACAATGTACGGAAGTCAGTCGTGGGCGGATGGTCCGTTTTCTTTTGAATTGAATTTTGATTTAACGCTGTCAAGAAGGTCCAAATGAAATTAAAAATAATATTCATATTTATTATTTCTATTTTCTTTTTCACAGGATGCTTGCCGATGCTTGAGCAGGCCGAGCTTTTGGAGAAGAATTCTGTTGTCGCATCAGTTTCCGGCTACCATAACTTCATCGAAAGCGACGACTCGCTCTACTCAAGAGGGTTCGACAATTATGAATATGCATTCGGCGGAATACAGGTAAGGGCAGGTCTCTCCGACAAACTTGAAGTGAGCGGACAAATGGATTTTGACAGGATTTGCGCAGGCGCCAAATTTCTGCTTTTTGAAAGAGACAAGAACATTGTTACGGCCAAGATTTCCATGGGAAGCCTCATACTTCATGAGATAATGCCTTCAATGATAAAGCCAGCGCTTTTCTACGGAAGAAAACTTGACGACAATGCCGGCGTTTATGCAGGAACTTCTGTCGAGTATGCCGGTAAATTTGACTATGCGGGAATGCTCTTCGCCGGAGTATCAATTCGTCCGATGGAAGGTTTGATGCACGCCATTAAACTTGAGGGCGGATTTATAAGAAAAATAACCTATTCGCACATGAATTATTTTTACGCAGGCATATCCTTTGATTTTCAAATATTCTGAATCATTTCGGTTTCAGATATATCCCTGAATTGGCATATATGAAATACTTGTTGAATCCGCAGATCCAGACACCCGGCTCCTCAATCCAGGAGACAAACTTACTTTCAGTTCTCGAATAGGCAAAGAGCATGCCATTGTAATTAATCTCATAGACACAATAAAAAAAGTCGCCGTCAGAATACATATATCGCATATCTTCCCCATCCATGCGGATCGAATGAATATCCAAAAGAGTTGTGTCGCCTTTCAGCCGATTGTTTTCAAGGTAATACTTCACTATCATATCGTTGTTCGTAGCCATAAAAAGTGTATCGCAGTTTATGCTCACATTTTTATACTCTGTCGAAAACCCTACAATCTTCTCAAGGCGATGCGAAGAATCGGCTTTACAGAAATAGATGGAATCGTACTTTGATAGAAAACAGATTTCATTTCCCAGAATAATATCATTCGCCTCAGGTTCCCAGAATGAATCGGTCAGATTTATTTCCTGATGAAGAAAATCAAGGTTGTAAATGTAGATGTATTCTGAGAGGGAATATGATGGAATAAAATAAAGAAGAGTGCCGTCTATCTCGACTGACCCGTATTCGAAATTCACATGCTCTTCGATAGCTCTCGAAAGTGACAGCGGATTATAGATTAAAATAGCCGAATCTTTAAATGCGGCAAGATGTTTACCGTCATATTTCATTGAATTGAAATCGCCTTCTTCCTCCTTCTCATTGATAGCTGTTAATGGCGCTTGTTCATCGCACGAGTAGACCTGCAAAGTATAACAATCACAGAATATCAGAGAATCGGTTATAATCGTATTGAAAACTCCCATAATCCCCGCATCCGACACTTTTGAGATATACCTTGAGTCAGGATTTATAAAACTACAGCCTGAAGTTAAAACAGTGAAATACAATATGAAGACGATACCGCTCGGAAATAACTTCAAACAGATGCTTTTTTCTTTTTTCATTTATTCTCCGTTAATGAACATCATATCTCAATTCTAATCAAAACCTGACTTTTTTATTGTAATATGTTTTTGCGCCTTCAATGAATCCCGCTTTGTAGGAATCATTTATGTAATCCTTTTTTTTCTTAAGTATGTCGAACTCATCCGTCTCTCTGGCTCTCTCATACAGAAGTCCTACGCCTCTCAGCAGAAGCATTTCAAAACCAATCATGAAGCTTGTCTGAGTGAACATTCCCCATCCGTCATAAATGGCTTCTTCATCTGACAGAAAAAGAGGCGCGAACATAAGATAAGCCGCTGAAACAGTTATGCCCATTATCGCGTCCGTGAATGAGAGAGAGAGGCATGAGCTTGAATTTGTGCAGAATGAACCCGAGGAGTCTATTTTATTTTTTTTCGCGTACTCTCTTCCCTCGTCATATCCCATCCTGTAATAATCTTTCAGAGTCGGTTCAGCTGCCGCGATTATAAACGGAATAATAAGCAGAAGCATTATGATTTTTTTCATTGGCTGTAAATCAGCTCGGTTGTTTGCCAGTGAACAAGAAGAACGCACAAATCCATGATTGCCACAACCCCAATATAAGCAGGAGACGTTTTATCATCGTATGCCAGCCTTCTGTAGAGAGTGTATCCCGTCTGAAGGATAATAACGGCGCCGCTAAGAGTGTTTCTTATCAACTCAATTCTCTCATTCTTCTTCTTTCTTTGCTCTATTGAAAACTCGTATTTTCTCTTCTTCTTTTCAAGAATAGCGGCTCTTCTTGCCGCAAAGAGACAGTCCGCATCATGATGAATCGCTACTATTTCAACAGGCAGTTGTGAGATATTGTCTGAAGCGGAAGAGTCAGCGCATGACCATTCTGTAAAAGAAGGATTCAATGACAAGATATAGCTGTCAAGGTATGCCCGCTCAATCAAGACCCTCTCTTCAAATGTCATTGAATCAATCTCAGAAATTCTGAAATCGATTATCTCACCGCTCAGGAAGAGTCCGGTTAAAACAAAAAACATCAGCAGTATGAATTTTCTATTCGCTGATTCCGTCAATGTAACCTCTCAGGTAAAAAAGGTCTCCTTCATTCAGAGCAACGGAAAGCTTTGTAAGATTTATCTGCGGATCTTTTAGCAGATAAATCACATTCTTGGAGTAATGAATGATTGAGAATAATATCCATAACAACCCTGCCGCCGATGCATCTTCTTGGTCATTCCAGCCGTGATATACCGTAATGCCGGATATAATCGCCGCCGGAACAGGCAGCATCATAAATTCAGCCGAAGAGACTGCAAAATCAGAGAACAAATTAATCTTTTTGTCATTCTTTGACGCAAAAAAACCGTCAAGATAATTTTTCCGCATCTGTGTCAGGTCGGTTTTTTCTGTAAATGTCATTGAAATCAGTTTGCTGATGCCAACTTCAGCGGCCGAATAAAGAAGGGATATGACGAAGAATGAGAAAGTCGGACCTATCTGGCTGGTATATATCTCTTCTATATCTTTGTTGTCCGCACCGCGCACCTTGCCGAAAATGTATAAGACAGGAATAAGAAGGAATGTCAATGCAGGGAGTAGAAAGGAAGATGCTGAAAAATAACTCTCATATTTTTCAAGACCGTCCTTTGTCAGAGTATATAGGCCTCTTCTATTTCCGTCAAATAGCAGAATGTTTTTGTTGCTGGGAGACATGAATAAGAGCATGCTGTCCGGACTCATTACTGGAGAGAAAAACTCCACACTTCTTACAAGTTCCCTGTCATCTATTATTATCGAGTCGTCTGCGGTTACATTAGCCTTATCAATTCTGATGGAATCAGCTCCAAAACTCAGAAGAGAAATGATTTCTCCGTATTTCTCCTTTTTCAGCAACACTTCCGTTTTCGAAGAATCCTCTGTAATGCCGATTATTTCATAAGGAAATATTGCAGTAAATGTAAAGATGAAGAGTGAAACTCCCAACACAATCTTTTTCCCCATATTACAGATATTTTACTACATTAATATTTTAAGTCAACGACCTTGAAAAGCAACACTTGATTAAATTGCATTTGAGTGGTATTATTTTTGTTATGAGGCGGATATACGGATTAATCGGATTGGTTTTAATATTCACAAACTGCGTCACATTATTTCATTCTGCAAGGGTATTGGATAGAGGAGAGTTTGAAGTTGGAGCGAGTTTAGGGTATTCGGAATCATTTGCGAAAAGTAAAACTGTCAGCTGGCCATATCACTTTTTCAGTTACTCACACGAGCCAAATGCTTCAAAATTTTTCACTTTAACGTCGAGAGTAGGATGGGGAAAGGGATTCGTTACGGGAATTTCATTCGGATTTTGTTATGCTGATGCTTTTATAGCAAAGTCCCTGATAAGAGAGAGCAATTCACGTCCGTCAGTCTCTGTTGCATTTGACGCTTATTATTTTTTCGGAGCTTTTTATACTGAAAGAGGGATTTATCTTTCATCCGAAATCTACAAGTCGAGCGTTGCGAACTACTATAATTTTAACCCGACTGTAAGAGCTAGAGTAGGATTCGTTGATTGGACTGACAGTGGCTGGCCCACCGATTCTCCAAGTTCGGGGGAGAGGTTTGAAATAAATCTTTTTTACGGTAACGAAATGCATAATATGGGAAAATCATGGTCTATGCCTTATTTGTCTGTGGGTTTAGAGAGTAAACCTTCATTGGATAAAAAGAGTTTCGAATCTGCCATTTACTCGATCGATTTCGGATTATCAGTATATTATCGAAGCTAAATTCCTTTTTTAACAATGATTAGATAGAATTTTTGTCACAATCGCTTTAATTGTTTTGTATTTTCCAATTATCTTATTGACTAAAACCGCATTATATATATAATAACAGACTATGACACTAATAAGAAGCGTTTCCGGCATAAGAGGTCTCGTCGGAGAGGACCTCAACCCCATGAGGGTTGCAAAATTTGCATCCATTTTCGGTGATTTTGTCGAATCTGGCAAGGTCATAGGCGGAATGGACACAAGAAAGTCGGGAGGACCCTTCTCCGAAATATTCCTTTCGACTCTAAACTACAAAGGGCTTGAAACCACCTTTACAGGCGTTGTGCCGACTCCGACAGTGCTCTTCCTCGTAAGGAACATGAAGTATGACGGAGGATTCATAATCACAGCATCGCACAATCCCCCTGAATACAACGGCATAAAGCTCGTCTCCAAACAGGGAAGGTTTTTAAACCACGCTGACTACAGGATGTTCATGAAGCTTGAAGAGAAACCTTTGAAATTTAAGGGAATCTTCAAGTCGAACAGGTACGATTCTGCTCTTTACAAAAAACACATTGATGCTGTTTTAAAACTGCCCTTCGTCAATAAACCGAAAATAAAAAAGAGAAAGCTCAAGGTTGTCTTTGACGGAGGCTGCGGAGCGGGCAGCATTGTCATTGCCGAGCTGCTCGAAGGTCTCGGAGTGAAGCTTCACACTATAAACACAAACACGGACGGGAAATTCAAACGCCCGTTGGAGCCGATACCCGCCAACCTCAAAATGCTCGAAAAGGAAGTGAGGAGGGTGAAGGCGGACATAGGACTTGCGACTGACGGAGACGGAGACAGGATAGCCATAGTGACCCCCGGAAGGGGCTGCATTTCGGAGGAATACACCCTCGCCCTTTCAGGTCTTTACGCTCTCACCAAGTACAATAAAAAACTCATTGTGATAAACCAGTCGACAAGCATCATGCTTGAGCTCTTAGGAGAGAAGCTCGGATTCAAAGTTGTTCGCACTCCCGTGGGAGAGGCAAATGTAGTTGACGGAATACTCCTTTCCAAGGCGGTTATAGGCGGAGAGGGAAACGGAGGAGTGATACTCCCTTCCGTGAACCTCACAAGAGACGCGCTCGTAGCTTGCGCTCTTCTTATAAGCATGCTCGCCGAATCAAAGATGGATATAGACGAAATAATAGACGACTATCCGAAGACCTACATGGAGAAGAGAAAGTATGACGTCTCTTCAGCTTCAGTTCTTGAAAGAACTGAGGAGCATTTCAAGCCCTTCCATCTGGAAAAGACAGACGGACTCAGGGTGAAGTTCAGCGACGGATTTCTGCACGTGAGAAAGTCTGGCACTGAGCCTATAATAAGGATTATCTGCGAGTTCAAAACAAAAGAGAGGACTGAGGAGATAATAAAACAGATGGAGGGAATACTGTAAAATGTGCGGAATAGTGGGATACATAGGGGTTAAAGATTCCCTCAACGTTCTCATTGACGGCCTCAAACGCCTTGAATACAGAGGCTATGATTCATCCGGCGTCTCCCTTCTCTGCAAAGAGACCGGGAATATAAAGACGATCAAGAAGGCAGGCAAGATAAAAGACCTTGAAGATGAGTTTAAAAAAAACAAGCCCTGCAAATCCCACGCGGGAATAGCCCACACAAGGTGGGCGACCCACGGAGAACCGAATGATGTAAATGCTCATCCTCACGGGGACTGCTTTAATAAAATTTCTATCGTCCACAACGGGATAATCGAAAATTACAGGTCATTAAAGAATTACCTCGCAGGCAAGGGCCACAAATTTGTTTCAGAGACTGACACTGAGGTTCTCGCCCATCTGATAGAGCATTTCTACAGGAAAGACCTCATTGACGCGGTTAAAAAAGCGCTCCTAAGGGTTGAAGGCACATACGGCATAGTTGTAATTTCATCAGACCATCCTGACATGCTGGTGGCGGCGAGGAAGGGCTCTCCCCTTGTCATAGGTAGGTCTGACAATGAAATGTTTATCGCATCCGACGCCTCCGCGATAATCGCGCACACCAATCAGGTTCTCTACATGCAGGATGAGGACGTGGCAGTTCTGACAAAAAATGACATAGAGCTTTCTAAAGTGGAATCGGCAAAATCAATAGACCCGGAGTTCGTTGAGATTGAGATGACTCTCTCTCAGATAGAGAAGGGCGGCTATGACCATTTCATGCTTAAGGAGATATTCGAACAGCCGGAATCCCTCCGCGACACTGAGGTGGGCCGACTCGACAAAGAGAACGGAACAGCACGCCTCAACGGAATAAAGGATTATTTTAAAAAACTGCTCGATGCTGACAGGATAGTGATAACCGCATGCGGAACCTCCTGGCATGCATCCCTGATAGGAAAATCTCTGATTGAAACGTATACGGGAATACCGGTTGAAGTGGATTATGCATCAGAGTTCAGATACAGAAACCCCATAATAACGGAGAGAACCGTTGTGATAGTGGTTTCGCAGAGCGGAGAGACGGCTGACACCCTTGCGGCGCTGAGAGAGGCGAAGAGCAAGGGAGCTTCAGTTCTCGGAATCTGCAACGTAGTCGGCTCTTCAATAGCAAGGGAGACAGACGCTGGCATATACACCCATGCAGGGCCTGAAATCGGAGTGGCGTCGACTAAGGCGTTCACAGCTCAGGTAATGGCATTCGCTCTGCTTGCCATCGGACTGGGAAGAAAGAAGCTTCTCTCATTTGAACAGGGTCTCTCCCTAATAAATGAGCTTGAAAAGATTCCCGGAAAGGTCAATGAAATTCTCCACGACAAAAACAAAATAGAATCAATATGCAGAAAAACCTATAAAAAGAAAAATTTCCTATACCTCGGAAGGGGCTTCAATTTCCCCGTAGCCCTCGAAGGCGCCCTGAAGCTTAAAGAGATATCCTACATTCATGCGGAGGGCTATCCTGCCGCAGAGATGAAGCACGGACCGATAGCTCTGATAGACGAGAACATGCCGGCTCTTGTTATTGCCCTCAAGGACAGCATCTATGAAAAGATAATAAGCAACATAAAAGAGATAAAGGCGAGAAAGGGTTATGTCATTGCAATAGCGAACAAGGGAGACAAAGAGATAAAAGATATTGCAGATGACGTTATCTATATACCTGAGACAAAGGAGGAGTTCTCCCCAATACTCTCAATAATTCCCCTCCAGCTTATTGCTTACAAAATCGCAGTGATGAGGGGGCTTGACGTTGATATGCCGAGAAACCTCGCAAAATCAGTGACAGTGGAGTGATGAAGAAGCTTCTCTTTCTCTTCTCATTGATTTTTTTAACTCAATTCTCTTATGCTGAGACGCTCTCCAAAGATGAGCTTTTCAGAAGGTTCGATTTGATGGAGAAGAAGCTAAAAGAGAACGTGCGGGAAATACGGGTTGAAGCTCTCTCATATATGAAGATGGACGACAATGATTTCACAATGAAGACGCTCTCTGTCGATTTCATAGATTCACTTGAATATTCAAATGTGATGACCGACAACACAACCAAAGAGGAATTTTATTCATCAGGAAAGTCAAAAAACTCTCCGAAAACAGATATAAAGACGCAGGAAGGGGATTTTTCCATATTCACATACTCTACCAATACTCTTAACGGCCATAATCTGACATCTGTATTGACTGAATCATTAACTTTGACTAAAGAGAACAATCTCATCAGAATTGTCTCTGATGACAAAACGTCAGTTTTTCTTCAGATGCTCTTAAAAGCAGACGACCTCAGCTTGAAGTCTCTGCAGTTCAAATCCTACTTCGGCACGTACAATGTGAAGGTTGTCAAGAGCAGAAAAATAGCTGATTATCTGACACTTCCCGACTCAGTGGAGGTCTTCCTCAATGAAAAGTTCGTGATGCATTCCAAGGCAAAAGACATAAAGGTGAAATTCAAATGAACAGAAAAAAGCTGTTTTTGATTTTTCTATTTGCCGCTTCAGTTCTTCTGATCGTCGGTTTGTTGAAGGGCGACATTGCCATGATATATAATTTCGGCAGATTTATCTGCTTTGACTGCATAGGAATATCATGAGGCGCCTGATTCAGTCGCTTTCAGCGATAGCTATGAATTCATTTGTTTTTTTAAATCCCAGGGAGGGAGTCACTCTCTATCAGGGAAAACTGAAATCCGTCTGCGTTCCTATACTCAACTGCTACTCATGCCCGCTCGCATGGGGTAGCTGTCCGATAGGAACGGTTCAGCAGTCGCTTAAGATGATGAGAATCCCCTACTTTGTCTTCGGATTCTTCGCCTTCATCGGCGCTTTTGTGGGCAGATGGTCATGCGGCAATATATGCCCCTTCGGCTTTCTGCAGGAAATGCTCTATAAAATCAAAACCGCGAAGATAAGAATAAAGAGAATTTTCCGTCTGAACAAATATCTTGTTCTTCTTCTGACCCTCTCACTTCCTCTGCTGATACACCAGCCTGTCTTCTGCAAATTTTTATGCCCTGCCGGCACTATAGAGGCATCCATAGCCCAGATAGCTATGAACCCTGCGCTTCTTCAATCTATTGGAATTATTTTTTATCTCAAAGCATTACTCGCCATTATGTTTGTAGCCGGCTCCATAACAATGAAGAGGTTCTTCTGCGTTCTCTTCTGCCCGATAGGAGCCATATACGGACTCTTCAACAGAATAAGCCTCCTTCAGATAAAGTATGATGAAAAAAAATGCGTCCGCTGCGGACTCTGCAACAGAGTGTGTCCGATGGATATAAACATTTATGAAAACCAGACGGATTATGACTGCATCAGGTGCTTTGAATGCGTCAACGTATGCCCTTATAATGCGCTTAAAAAATCAACTCTTTTTTCTAAGACTGCGACGCAAGAAAAAGATTCATCGCCGATATAAACTCATCAATATCCCTGACGTTCCTGCTTGACAGAAGCTCTTCAAGAGTTCCCCAGACGGGCGCTCCGCATTTTATGCAGATGATGTCGCGCTCCATAAGATAAGCGACGCTTGAAGGCCAATCCCTGACGATATCCTCGACGTACATATCTTTGGTTATTTTATTCATCCGCCTCCTCCATTACTTTCACGACGTCCTCAGCAATGACAAGCTCTTCGTTTGTCGGTATGACGATTATCTTCACCTTTGACGAATCCTTTGATACGATCATCTCTTTTCCTATGCAGGAATCGTTCTTCTCTTTGTCAATCTCCACGCCCATGTATCCGAGATTGTCAACCGCCCACTCCCTCACGTTTGCAACGTTTTCTCCAATACCTGCTGTGAATACGATTGCGTCAGCTCCTCCCAGCACAGCAGAGTATGAGCCGATGAATTTTTTTATGATGTATGAAAACATTTTGAGAGCCAGCTGGGCCTTTTTGTTGCCGTTCTTTGCGGCATTCTGAACCTCTCTCATGTCTGATGACACTCCGCTCACTCCGAGAAGTCCGGAGTGCTTTGTCAGCAGCGAGACTGCCTGTTCTATCGTGAGGTCCTCTTTCTCCATTATGTTCAGTATCACGGCAGGGTCAAAGTCGCCGCACCGTGTTCCCATCATCACGCCTGCGATTGTTGAAAATCCGAGAGAGGTTTCTATGGATTTTCCGTTCTTGACTGCAGTTACAGACGCGCCGTTTCCGAGATGGCATGTAATCACGGAAAAATCATCAGGATTTCTTTTAAGAATTTCCGCCGCCCTCTTAGATACATAGTAGTGGCTTGTGCCGTGGAAACCGTACCTTCTTATTTTGTACTTTTCATAGAAGACGTATGGTATAGGGTACATGTATGCCTCTTCAGGCAGAGTGGCGTGAAATGCAGTGTCGAAGACAGCCACCTGCGGCACGTTGGGAAGCGCTCTTATGGCGGCGTTTATGCCCCTTAGATTGTAAGGATTGTGAAGAGGCGCTATCTCCGAGTATTCCTCTATCGCCTTTATCACCCTGTCATTTATCATAACCGATCGGGAGAATTTTTCTCCTCCGTGGACTACCCTGTGACCGACCGCGTCTATTTCATTGATCCTCATAAGCACTCCGTGCTGTTTGTCAATGATGAGGTCAAGCACCTTTTCTATTGCCACTGAATGGCTTATTATCTCCTCGGAAACCTCCACGACGTCATTGTCAAACCTCTTCTGCTTCAGAAGCGAGTTTTGCATCCCAATCCTGTCAACCAGCCCCCTGACAAGAGAATCCTGCTTAGATGTGTCTATCACCTGATACTTGAGAGAGGAGCTTCCTGAATTCAAGACCAATATTTTCATCATTCACCTACTTGTAGTTTAAAAATCCTTTGCCTGCCTTTACTCCGGTGTGTCCCTTTCCGATAAGTTCTATTATTATCTGCGGCACCTTGTAAACCGAAGCATCCACTTTTGAAAGCTCTTCAATCCAAAGTTTGAAGTTGTCAAGCCCTATTTCGTCTGCCATCGTGAGCGGGCCTTTGTACATCTTAAGACCCTTCTTCATTATATGGTCAAACTCCTCCGCCCGGATGGTTGAATCCCTCATCATGTCGCATGCTTCAAGAACTGCGGCCACGAGTATTCTCGGTCCCACCATGCCCGGATTGTCCTCGACTTCAACGCATTTTATGTCGAGTTTTTCAAAGAAATATTTCACAATTTCAGTCGTGGATGATGAAGTTTTTCCTGATTTTATAAGCTCCACTATCTTGTATATCGGAACGGAGGGAACCGGGTGTATGTTCACTGTGCGCTCCTTTCCCTCAAGACCGTCTATCACGCTCTCTATTGAATTTGTCTGCGCCGTCAGCATAACAGGTATGTTCATGTTCAGCTCATCGAAGATTCTCTTTGCAGTCGACTGTTTCACTTCGAGATTCTCCTCAACCGATTCTATAATGATGTCTATGTCGAACTTTTGAAAGTCGGAAAACCTTTCAATGTGTTCAATCCTCGACATCATCACCTTTTTATCCTTCTGCGTGAGCCCCCAATGCTCGATTTCATTGTCAATGTTCTTCTCAATAATGCTCAGCCCGTTATGGTAAACGTCGGAATTGTTTTCAAACACAACAGCCGTCAGCCCCTTGTTGACTGCTGACTGAACAAGTCCGGGCCCTATGTTTCTCATGCCGTAAAAACCCACTCTTGCTACTCTCATTTTGTCTCCTTGAAGAATACTCTCGATTCATACGCGTAGGATTCCTTCGAATCCGAGGCATGTACGGAGTTTCTTCTGTATGTCTCTCCGTAAAGATGCCTTATTGTCTTCTCCTTAGCCTTCTCAGGATCTGTGTCTCCCACCACCTCCCGAAGATGATGCACAGCATCCTCTCTTTCGAGAATCACGCCCACGCTCTTTCCTGAAGTCATGTAGTTGACGAGGTGAATGAAAAAATCCTTGTCCTTATGGACCGAATAAAAAAGCTTTGCCTTGTTCTTGGATATCTTCTCCATCTTCAAATCAACTATCCTGAATCCTTCCCTCTCCACTATCGACAGTATCTCGCCTATCAAATGCCTGCTTACGGCATCCGGCTTAATCAGCATCAGGGTTCTTTCCAAATTACCCCCTTTTGATCAGTGTTCCGGAATCTCCTTTTACAACGTCTCTTCCGAGTTCGACTGAACCGATTATCGCTCTTTTTCCCGTCTTTTCGACAAAGCGGATCATCGCCTCGATTTTCGGCCCCATGGAGCCGGCGGGAAACTGTCCCTCAAGAAAATATTTTCTTGCGTCATTCAGAGTGAGTTCGCTCAGCTCCTCTTCGTTTGCCTTTCTGTAATTTATGCACACTCTTTTTACCGCAGTGAAAATGTAAAACTCATCGGCTCCTATCTCTTCGGCCAGAAGAGCGGACGCTTTGTCTTTGTCAATCACAGCGTCAAGGCCTTCAAGATTTTTGTTTGCATCGTAATAAACCGGTATTCCGCCTCCTCCAACCGCTATCACTACGTAGTTTTTTTCAAGAAGAGCGAGAATCGCGTCTTTTTCTATTATTCCTATCGGCTCCGGCGAAGGCACAACTCTTCTGTAGCCGCGTCCGACGTCGTGCTTGACAGTCCATCCTTTTTCAAGAAGCTGTGCGACTTCATTCTCCTTATAGAACTTGCCGACAAACTTTGACGGATTTTTTATCGAAGAATCATTCTCGTTCACAAGCACCTGAGTTATCACAACTGCCACTTTTCTCTCTATTTTTTCATTCTTCAGCCGGTTCATAAGCGACTGGGAAACCATATAGCCGATGGAGCCCTGTGTCTCCGCGTCTATCACTCCGAGAGGAAGAGAGGGAGTATCCTTTTCCGAGTTTTCATTCTTCACCATCTCAAACCCGGCCTGAGGTCCGTTTCCGTGAGTGAGAACCACTGAAAAGCCGGAACGGAGCAGTTCGACTGCTCCGTCCAGAGACATTCTCGTATTTGCGAACTGCTCGGCTATGGTGCCCTTCTGCCCGTCCTGAATAAGGGCATTGCCGCCGAGAGCGACAACCGCTGTCTTTGCCATTATTTCTTTATTCTGTTTGCCTTTAGAAAATCATCTAAAACGTCTTTCACTGACGGTCTGCCTATCTCCTGAAGGTCATAGCCGACTCTCACTGTGGGCTTGTTTATCTTCACTAGCCTGGCGAGGTCTATGGGCGTTGCTATCACCACAGTGTCGCAGGGAATCTTGTTGATTGTCTTTTCAAGGTCGGATATCTGCTTCGCTGAATAGCCCATTGCGGGGAGTATTGCGCCGGCTTCGGAGTATTTTTCGTACGTTGCCTTTATCTCTCCCACGGCGTAAGGATGCGGGTCTATTATCTCTTTTGCGCCGAATCTCTTTGCCGCCACCACTCCTGCTCCGTACTTCATCTCTCCGTGCGTAAGCGTGGGTCCGTCTTCTACCACTGCCACCCTCTTTCCCTTTATAAGCTCAGGCTTTTCAACTGAAACCGGCGACGCCGCTTCAATTACCGTTGCATTCGGATTCACCTTTGCTATGTTCTGCCTCAGTATCTCGACGTTTGACGGAAGAGCGGAATCTATTTTATTTATCACTATCGCGTCGGCTATCCTTATGTTGACGCACCCGGGGAAGTATGTGAGTTCGTGGGTCGGCCTGTGCGGATCTGCAACCGTGATTGTGAGGTCGGGCTTGTAGAACGGGAAGTCATTGTTTCCTCCGTCCCAGAGAATTATGTCCGCCTCTTTCTCCGCCTCTCTCACTATCGCCTCATAATCGACTCCGGCATAGACCACTGTGCCGTTCATTATGTGGGGCTCATACTCCTCCATCTCTTCTATTGTGCATTTATTCTTTTTAAGGTCTGCTATGGATGCGAATCTCTGAACCTTCTGCTTTTCAAGGTCTCCGTAAGGCATAGGATGACGTATTGCAACAAGCTTGAATCCTTTCTCTCTGAGAATGGTAGAGACCGCTCTTGTTGTCTGGGATTTTCCGGCTCCTGTTCTTACAGCCACTATCGCTATAACCGGCTTCTTGGATTTTACGTACGTCTGCTCAGGACCCAAAATCATGAAGCTTGCTCCGGCCTTCATCGCCTCTGATGCCTTTGTCATCACGTACTGGTTCTGAACGTCAGAATAAGCGAAGACCACGAAGTCAACCTTTTCCTTCTTTATGATCGACTGCATATCCTTTTCGTCATATATGTATATGCCCTTTTTGTAGAGCTTGCCTGCGAGTGATGCAGGATACATTCTGCCTTCAATGTCAGGAATCTGCGTTGCAGTGAAGCCGATTACTTCATAATCTGCATTATCCCTGAAATAAACATTGAAATTGTGGAAATCTCTTCCGGCCGCGCCGAGAATCAAAACTCTCTTTTTCATCTAAACCTCCTGTATTATATAATACATTAAATTTTTATAAAGAAACAAGAAAAGATAAAGTTAACATATTAAATATAATAAGTCAAGCCCCGCATTGTTATACTTTTTTTGCGGTTTTTTTATCTCATCTCTTTCGTTATATGTGCCTACCCTATGTGTCCGCCCCTATTATTTTAACTGCGGTTCATTCTACCGCGTAGAGTGTGCCGTCGTATCCTGAGATGAAAAGAAGATTATTATGAAAAGCGGCATTGGACCATATATAGTCATCTGTCTTGAAGCGCACCTTCACTTCCCCTGTCTTCAAATCAAATCCGTACATATATCCGTCAAAGGAGCCAACATACACAACATTTCCGGCTATCACAGGTGAAGACCAGACGTCATCTCCAGTGTACTCCTGCCACAAAATCTCTCCACTCTCGGAATCTATTGCGTACACAGTTCCTCCGGCGTCACCGAAATACACCACACCGTCGTATGCTATCGGCGAGCTGTTTACCGCGCTGTTCGCTTCAAATTTAAACTGAAGCTCCCCTGTTTTTGCTTCAAAGGCAAAGAGATAATTGCTTGCGCTTCCCACATATACGATTCCGTCTGCTATGTAAGGCGATGACTCAACGTCTCCCTTCGTGTCATACTTCCAAAGCAGTTCTCCGTTCTTGCAGTCGAAACAGTACAGATGACCGCTTCTGCTGCCCACAAAGACCATTGAATTGTAAACCGCAGGAGAGGATGTTATCACTTTTTCAAGATTGCTCTTCCAGAGCAGTTTTCCTGTTTTTGCATCCAGTGCGTAAAAATAATCGTCATAACTGCCTACGTAAACGACTCCGTCGTCGACCGCAGGAGACGACCATATAAGTCCTTGCGTCTTGAAGGACCATTTCTGCTTTCCGTTTGAAGCGTCAAACGCATAGACGTTTTTGTCTTCTGAGCCGACGTAAACGCAATTGTCATAAACCGCAGGAGTCGAATTTACTGCAGAACCCGTAGGACCTTTCCATATCACTTTGCCGTTGTCCGCATTGAAACAGTAAAGGTTTTTGTCTCCTCCGCCGATGAAAATGCGGCCTTTGCTCACTGTGGGAGAGGAGATGAACTGCTCATTGTCGGGAAGCGTGAATGACCATTTCACTTCTTTGTATTTTGAGTCAAGAACACCCGCACAGTTAGAGCCACCGCGGAAAAAGGGTTCAGAGTTTGTAAAATTGATTTTGCTTCCGAATGAAACGCACCCAGCAAGTATGAGAAGAATAATCACAACAGAAAAGAATCTCTTCATATCCGCTCCTTTTTTTATATTTACATCTCTCTAAATATAAAACTCCATCGCCTTCTTCAGGCCGTCCCTGACATAAGTTGAAACTTTGTAGGAGAGGGACTCAGATATTTTGCTTATGTCTGCGAGAGAATCCCTAACGTCACCAGGCCTGATGGGCGCATATTCGACATCTGCCTTTTTCCCGCTCGCCTCAAAGACGAATTTTATTATTTCATTGACTGAAATGCTTTTCCCGGTAGCCACGTTGAAATACTCTCCGAAAGCATTCTCTTTTGCGGACAATGATAGAATATTCGCCTCCACCACGTTTTCAACGTAAGTGAAATCTCTTGTCTGTTCACCGTCTCCGAATACGGTAATCCTGCCATTCTCCTTCACGGCTTTGAAGATTCTCGGTATGAATGCGCTGTACTGGGAAGTCGGGTCCTGATGGGGTCCGAAGACATTGAAATACCTCAGCGCCACTGTGGGCATGTTGTATATTCTGTAAAAAATCGAACAGTAATGCTCGCCGGCAAGCTTTGTGAGAGCATAGGGAGATTTCGGCATCGGCTTCATCGTCTCTCTTTTGGGAAGCTCCGGATTGTCTCCATAAACTGATGATGACGATGCAAATATGAATTTCTTGATTCCCATGTCCTTGCTGCACTGGAGAAGGTTCAAAGTACCCACCACATTTACATCATTTGAAGTTATCGGGTCGTATATGGAGCGCGGCACAGAGGGCAGAGCCGCCTCGTGAAATACATAATCGATTTTGTCAAGAGCCTTCATAACTGTGTGGTAGCTTCTTATGTCGCCCTCAATAAGCTCAATTTTGTCAATCATGTCATTCAGGTTTTCCCTCTTGCCTGTGGAAAAATTGTCAAGCACCCTCACTTGGTTTGAATCCTCAAGAAGCTTTCTCGTAAGATTGCTCCCTATAAATCCGGCTCCTCCGGTCACCAGTATTCTGCTCATTACTTCTCCTTTTGTCTTGATTAAAGATTTTATCAGAAAAATCCTTTTTAGCAATACTCTTTTTGTCTATTGATTTATTTTCTTTTTAACTTATAATTTTTTTAGGAGGCGAAATGAACACAGAGCGGTATCTTGCAGGATTTATTTTTGAAGGACGGGAAAATGCTGAATAGGCTTAAAAAAATACCCAGAATATACTTCGTCTCTTTTATCAACATATCGCTTATCATAATCATCATAGGAGTAGCAGTCTCTTTCTCGGTAAAAAAAGATTTTATAAAAAACACCCTCCAGTCACACTCGCAGAGAGCATCTTTACAGTCAGCATCCATTTCAAAATTCATTTCAGAGAGATTGTTCAACGGCTATCTTATAAGCGAGAATGCCTATGCGTATGAAATAATAAGAGACATGTACTATTCAGGTGCATTCAATTCAGAGCAGAAAAAAGATTGGCTTTCACGGTTCAACAAAAACAATGATTACTATGCTGTAGCCCTCTATGACAGTTCAATGAATCTGATATATACAACCATAGACAATCCGGACTCTCTTATAAAGCCCTCTCCTGAAGATTTCAAAACTGCTTTAAAGCAAAAGAAACCATTGCTGGGAGAACCCTTTCTATGCGATTACTGCAAAAAAATCCACATCGACATATTCGCGCCGATAATGCGCTCGCCAGATGTCAAATCGGAAGCTTCATTCATGATTCTTCTACGGCTTGACCTTAAAAATTACATAATCCCCAGAATAAACAGATTCAATTCAAACGGTTTCGAAAATCACTCCGTGATAATCTTCTCCGACACTTTCGCGCTCAACATCGCCAATAAAGTGGAGAGGGTAAATTTCGACATCGAAACCCTGCGCAGAATAAAAGAATCAAAAAATGACAATGATGTTTTCACTTCTTTGTTTATGGGTGAACAGCATTATATAGCGCCATCGTCAATCGAAAGCGCCGGCTGGTATTTTGTCTCATGCGTGGACGTCAGATCAGTATCTGACAAAATGCGCATCTACACAATAGGAATCTTTGTCGTTTGTTTTTCTCTTATTCTGACCGTATTCTTTTCTCTCTACATACTGTATCTGGGAAACTCAAAAAAAGCGACCGAGGCGCAGATTGTAATCGAGAGGGAGAGGCAGACCCTTATGAAGCATTTCGACTATCTGCTCGAAATGGCTGATGATATGATTTTTCTTCTCGACAGACAAGGATTCATCAAATATGCAAACAGAAAAGCCGTGCAGAATTATCAGTCCGGCGGAGCTTCTCTTCTCGGGCTTGACTTCAATGAAGTCATAAAATGCTCGTCAAAAATCTCTCAGATGAAATTTGATTTCTTCTTTGATTCTTCTGTGGGAGAAAACGGCGCTGTTTTTCGCGCAGAGCATATTTTCAAAGGCGATAGAAGCGCTCCGGTGGAGATACGCGCGAAGAAATTCGAGATGTTCAATGAAACCTACTACCAGCTTATCATAAGGGATATGAGCGAAGAAGCTTTAAAGGACAAGGAGTTTATGGAAGCAAACAAAAAACTGAAAGAATCCCTTGATGGTATATCCAAAGCGCACTCTCAGCTCAAAATGACAGAGCAGGAGCGCGTGCGCCATATAAATCTCCTCATGAACAATGAAAAACAGCTTGAAGAATACTATGTAAAAGTACGAAGCATATTCGACTGTTTGAGCGAGTGCGTAATAATTTACAGAACCGCTGACGGCGAGAATTTCATAATATCTGACCTCAACAAGGCGGTTGAGAGAACCGAACAGGTTTCAAGGGAGAGAGTAATAGGCAAGAACGTGGAGGAGGTCTTCCCCGGAATCCGAAGCTTCGGACTCCTTGAAATATTCAGAAAAGTTCATCTTACTGGAATGGACATGCATAAAAACGCATCCGTTTACAGGGATGAAAGGATAACCGGAGTGAGGGAGAATTTAGTTCACAAACTCTCTGCGGATGAGATAGCTGTCATATACAGAGAGGTTGCAAAAGAGTAATCAGCCGGGAGGCCAATTCATCTTTCTTCCTCCCAGAAGGTGGAAGTGCAGATGGAATACTGACTGTCCGGCGCTTTCAAGATGATTTGAAACTATTCTGTAGCCTTCTTTCTCGATTTTCTTTATCCTTGCGATTTTACCGAAAGAAAGAACAATTTCGGCTGCCATTGCCTTGTCCTCTTCTCTAAGGAAATCAACGGATTTCACATGTTTTTTTGTTATGATAACAACATGGACAGGCGCCTGAGGAGAGATATCGTCAAAAGCAATAATGTTTTCGTCTTCATATATTATGTCCGACTTTATTTCTTTTTGGGCGATTTTACAGAAAATGCAATCATCCATTGTTTGCTCCTTTAATGTAATGCACTATTGAGAGAAGGGAGACGGCAAAAGTCTCAGTGCGAAGAATTCCGGTATCAAAGTGAAACGGGAGAGCGCCCTTTGATAAAAGAAGATCCTCCTCTTCCTCAGTGAATCCGAGAGGCGGACCTATGATTAAAGCTGTATTTTTGTTTTTCAGTGTTATCTCTTCACTGCTCTTTTTTATTGAGCCGAAGATCATAGTGACAGAATCGTTTTTTTCTAAATCTTCAATTCTCATCGGGTCCCTGTACTCAGGCATAAAGAATCTTCTGCTCTGCTTTAAAGCGGAGATTATTACTCTCGACGCCCTGCTCTTTGGCAGAGCATACTTTTCACTCCTGGCTGTCAGAAGAGGAGTGAAAGAATCGGCGCCGAGCTCTGTGCACTTTTCCAGAATAAAGCTTATCCTTGACTTGTCGCACACTCCGAAATAAACATCAATCCCAGTCTTTAAAGAATCATGCATCTCTGCTGGCTCAGAGACTTCGCCGCCTTCACCGGCGATTCCCCTGTATAGCTTTCCGTCCCCGCATGAGAAGAGAATAACTGCGGGAAGATTGATTCTCAGAACTCCTATATGTTTGAGCTCCTCCTTCGGAAGAAAAAAAGCGTTTTTCTTCTTCTCTGCAAAGAAAATATGTTCCATCAGGGTTTCAGCTTAAGATTTTTGTCAAGCTCTTTTATGAGATTTCTTGTCTTCTGGTCGATTTTTCTCGGAACGTCCACAATTATCCTCACGTAAAGGTCTCCGTGCCTGTTCGAATGAAGCTCCGGCATGCCCTTTCCTTTCAACACAAATACTTTTCCGCTCTGCGTTCCTTCGGGAATTTTGAGTTTCAATGTCTTCCCGTCAATGCCCTCAATATCCTCTTCAGAGCCCAAAACCGCTTTCGGATAGGTGATTATGATGTCAGTTGTCAGATTGTTCTCTTCTCTTTTGAACTTTTCGTCCTCTATCTGCTGGAAAACGATTATCAAGTCCCCGTTTGTTCCGCCGCGACGGCCTATGTTACCCTCTCTCTCCATGCGCATGTAAGCATTGTCGAATACCCCGGCCGGTGCCGAAATTTTTACCGTGTGTTCTTTCTTTATTCTTCCATCTCCGTAGCAGTCCTTGCATTTTTTTTCGATTATTGTTCCGTCCCCCTGACAGGTGGGGCAGACAGCAACCTGCATCATGGTTCCGAATATCGACTGTGTTTTGTATTTCCTCTGGCCTGTGCCCGAGCAGTCCGGACACTTCTTGAGATCGCCTTTCGCTCCTCCCGCTCCGCCGCAGGTCGGGCATTTTTCAAACCTGTGATACTTGATGGTCTTTTCAGCTCCTGTGTACATCTCCCGCAGAGTCAGTTTGAGGACTATTTTTATGTCGCTACCCTTCTTTTCGACACTATGTTCTCTTTGACCTCCTTGTCCGAAAAATGCATCGAAAATCGACCCTCCGCTTCCGCCTCCGCCTCTTGCGTGTCCGAATAAATCTCCGAATATGTCGGATATATCGTCATAGTGGGAGAAATTCTCCCATCTGAACCCCTGCTGGCCGAACTGCTGTGAAACGCCCTCATATCCGTACTGGTCGTACATCGACTTCTTCTGCGGGTCTATGAGGACT
>JAQVDU010000078.1 GCA_028698175.1 bacterium
TCAGTCTCTTTCCCACACCGCTCTCGGAGCTGACAGCGCGTTCGGTGAGTTTTATATATGAACCGTAAACGTCATCGTAAACATAGGAATCTGTGTTTTCATCATAGACGTAATCTCCTCTGCCTTCTCCGGCGTACACGTAATGGTCTATGTCCGCATATGCAGAAAGGGACGTGAGAGTCAGGGTCGATTTTGAAGTCAAAACGCTTCCCAGAAACAGCGACGCTCCTGAAGATAAGCCGAACTGGTCGGACCTGGATTGTGTTTCATAATTGTATGCGCTTCTGTATTCAGAAACAATCGATGCGCTCGCCGCGCTCCATGATTTAAGGAATTCAATTCTCGCTATGTGTGTTTTTTTTGTAAGTAACGAATCCGAAAAGAGATTTTCCACCGAATATTCCAATTTCCCCGGAATAATTTTTAAATTTGTTCCTCCCCCCGCCTGAGAAGATTTCAAAATCCCACTCTCTTTTTCCTTAGAAAAAAGTATGCGTCAAAGAATTCGAATCTGCGTCCGGCCTTCAAATCGCCTGACGAATAAACGAGAGAATCGACAATATGAGAAATCCTCTTGCCTGCGGACAGAAAGAACCCGGAAATTGTGTCCGATGAAACCGAAAACCCGGCATCCCTCGAGGAATCTAAAAATGAAAAATATTCCTGAGTTTTGAAAAGGTCCTCATATCCGAGGTTGACTTTGAAGCCCAACTCCTTTGATGCGCTTCTTTTGTTTAGTATTTCAGAGAGAGGTTCATCCCGTATCTCTGCAACCCCCCATTTTTCCCTGTATGTTTCAGAGCGCGAAAAACCTCTGATTGTAAAGTCGGAAGAAATCTTTCCGACAAAAAATTTCTTTGAACCGTACTCTCCTCCGAGACTCAAGCCGCTTGATTTTTTTTTGTCAAACGAGTATCTGTTTGAACTGTACATTCCGTTGCTTGACTGCACTGATAAAGAACCGAAAGAAAATTCTTTTCTGTATGAAAGAGAGAGGTAATCGGAAGAGAAGGGCAGGCTGATTCTCTTTGAATCAGAGTAATTTCCCATCCCGTCTCCCGCATAGACATATGCCGACAGCGAAGGGGAGAAAACATAATCGCCCTTTCTGTAGCCCACATAGAAAAACTCCACGGAATAATCTCCGTTTCCGCTTCCAGCAAAGACAAATATGGAATCTGAAAGAATATAATCGCCTTTTCCGTATCCTGCATAAAGAGCTCCGCTTACTTCAAATGAGGTAGAATCCGAAGGAATAGAGTAGAGAAGATTCCTTGCTGTCTCATCAAAGACCGACTGGTCCTCGTGCGCATAAAGAAGAGATAGTCCGGAAGAGTCCTGTCCCGTCTTTAAAAAATAGCCGCTCACCGGAGTGAGCTCCTCGTACGTCTGAAATTCGGCATAGACGTATGAACGCTCATTCACTATCCTCACGGGAGAAAAAGTGATCTCTCCTGTAAAATAGTTGATTGTGTAGTCATTCTCCTCTCCGCTTGAAAGAAGCTCTCCGTCAAGATAGATTCTTTCGGATTCGGGGGCTATTGAATAAGCTGAAATAAATACGCTTTCATAAAGCTTGTAAGGACCCTGGACTTTGTCTGTACAGTAAAATGAAACAGTGGAGAGTTTTCCTTTCTGTCCGGCCGCGGCAAATCCTACAGGATAGTCTTTTATTTTGGCGTAAGCCGTCAAACCGAAAATCTCCCTGCTGAATGATGAAAACTCATTCGAGAATCCTTTGAATGAAGAGCTTCCGAGGGTTGCTTCACCTTTCGGCCCGTAGAGAGAAATGTAAACGTTTTCAAGCTGGCTTATCGGTGTGTTTATTGTCGCGGAATTTATGTCGGAGGTGTTGTCGTAAATTCTTCCGTCGATAAACCAGTCGGAGGAGATTTCTCCTTTAAGGTTGACGTCGAGAGCCTGGTCGAGTGCGGAGCTTCCGCCCTGAGAAGTCACAAGGAATGATTTATATCCCTCTATAAGAATTTTTGAAGAGTCGCTTTTCTTTTCTTCAACAACCTGTTCAACTGCCAGACTCTTCTCTTCCGTGTGTTTTGAATAGATATAAAATATTTTCTCGGCTGTCTCTTCGTAAATTACCGTCAGAGGAAATGAAACGTTTTTTAAAAAAATGATTCTGCCTGAGGCAAATAGGTAATCAGTCTCATTTTTGAGTATAGAGGTTCCCGAAATTATCTGGAGTGAATTGTCATATATTGCTCTGTCAAGGTATATGGTGTCTCTCTTTTCCTCTATCTCCAGAGTGTCGGAGAAAGCGAATATGCTTAAAAACAAGCTTAATGCCTGAAAGATAAGCATAAGCTTCTAAATCCTCAGCCGTCAGCTCTCTTTCTGTCGCAGTGGATCTTGCTTTTGTCGTCCTTAGTGACGTTCTGGGGGTACTTTCCGCTGAAGCATGCTGTGCAGAAATTTTTCCTCCCCATTCCCACTCCGTTTACAAGCCCTTCGAGAGAGAGGTAGTGCATGGAGTCAGCGCCTATTTCATTGGCTATTCTGTCAAGAGGCGCTCTGTTTGCTAAAAATTCATCCGCATGCTGTATGTCGATTCCGTAAAAACAAGGAAATTTTAAAGCCGGAGAATATACTGCGAAGTGAACCTCTTTTGCGCCAGAATCCCTCACAAGTTTGACAATCGACTTGGAAGTGTTTCCCCTGACTATTGAGTCATCGATTAGAAGGACCCTTTTTCCGGATAGTTCAATTTTTATCGGATGAAGTTTTTCTCTAATGGCATCCATTCTTTTCTTCTGCCCCGGCATGATGAACGTGCGGCCGATGTATCTGTTTTTTATCAAACCTTCTCTGTAGGGAAGGTTCAGTTTTGTGGCGCATGCAAGCGAAGCAGTTCTTGCGGTGTCAGGGACGGGAATTATGACGTCAAAATCATTTCTTCTGTTTTTAAGCTCCTCAGCCAGCTTTTCGCCGAGACGGTATCTTGCGTTATAAACGTCTATGCCGTCAATGACTGAATCAGGACGTGCGAAATAGACCCACTCGAAAATACAGGCCCTCTGCCGGCTTTCTTCAAGAACCCTTCTCATCATTTTATTTTTTTCGTCAATGAATATCACTTCTCCGGGCTTGACGTCCTCGTATTCGTCTATGCCTATCGCCTCCAGAGAGACGCTCTCTGAAGAGAATGCTGTGACATCATCCTTTCTTCCAAAGACAAGAGGTCTGAATCCGATAGGGTCGCGGAAAGCAACAAAGCCGCGCTCTGCAATGTACGCAATCACAGAGTAGCTTCCCTTGACTTCGGAGAATACCTTTTTAACCGTGTCACAGAGAATCTCAAACGAAAAATTCTGTTGTCTGCTCAGATGGTAAGAGAATATGTTGAGTATTATCTGGACATCAACGTCGGAATTGATATACCTGTGGTACTTCTTCTGGAGTCTTTCATGCAGCTGAAAATAATTGGAGACGTTTCCATTGTGCGCCATTACGATTCCATACGGCGTGTTTGTGTAAACCGGCTGGGCGTTTTCTACCCCCCCCTTTCCTATGGTCGGGTATCTTACATGGGCAATTCCTACGCTTCCGGTGAGTCTGCTTATGTCATTCTCTCCGAAAGCAGTCGTCACCAGCCCTTCAGCCCTTTTGATATTGAAATGGTTGTCATAGGTCACTATTCCGCATGTATCCTGGCCGCGGTGCTGTATCATCTTCAAACCTTTGTAAAGGTCGATGAAGGCGTTCTTGGATCCTGTTACGCCAAAAATTCCACACATACTTTATCTCCAGTTTTGATTTTATAACCGTTTATGAAGCTTTCGGCACTCATGGTTTTCTTTCCTTCCGGCTGAATTTCATTCAAAAAAACGCTTCCCTTTAGGCATTTCACGATGATTCTTTTACCTTCAATTATGATGCTTCCCGGCTCTTTGTCATAATCTGAATCAGAGAGGGAGGCAGAACGGATTTTCACCGGTTTTTCGTTTATAAGGCACTTCACGCCGTACTCGGAGAGTCCGTTGATTTTTGATTTTACGCTGCAGGAATCCTCATTCAGGTTTAGTATCAGCTCTTTTTTATCGATTTTGTTCGCTGGTGTGGCTTTCGAATCATCCTGTTCAAAAAGCGCAAAATCACTCTCCCAGTCAAAAGAAAGGAATAAGCGAGCTGCTTCCGCGAGAACTTTATTTCTGAATGTGACTGACGTTTCGCACTCATCAAAAGCTATTTCCCTTGATGCAATAACAGGTCCGGCGTCCATTTTTGAGGTCATTCTGAAAAACGTCACCCCGCTCTTCCTGTCATTGTTCATTATTGCTCTGTTTAGAGGCGCCGCTCCCCTGTATAGGGGAAGAAGAGACGGATGAATGTTGACGCACATTCTTTTTGGAAGAGAGAGAAATGTTTTTTTAAGATAATATCCGAAAGAAAACACGAGAAAGAAATCAACAGAACCTTCGGAATGTATTTTCTGAAGGAATTCCACGCTGTTGGGGTCATTCGTCTTGAAGCATTTCAGAGAATTTTTTTCCGCAAACAGAGCAGGCAAAGAGGAAGTCATTTTTCTGCCCCTTCCTTCAATTCTGTCCTCTCCAGTTATGATGAATCTGGGAGGTTTCTTTTCAAAGACCCTCTCTAAAAACAGCAGGGATGTTTCATCATTTCCAACGAATGCATAATCATGCATCTTTAATGTCTTGGTCGCCTTCCAGAGTCCTTGTGACTGTTGTTTTCAGGACCTTTATCTCTACCTTGGGGGCTATTTCAATTACTAGAATGTCCTCTTTGACGCTTGTGATGGTTCCTATTATTCCGGACGAGAGAAGAACCCTTGCTCCTTTGTCGAGCGACTTCAGCATCTCCTTGTGCTTCTTGTCAGCCTTCTGCTGGGGCATGATGAAAAGGAAGTAGAGGGCCACGAACATTATCACTATAGGAAGAAGCGATACGAGTGGGTTCTGCTGGGGTGCGGCCTGAGCCTGCGAAAAAAGGAAAATCTTTGCTAGCATTTTAACTCCGTTGGTTTATTGTTTGTCATTTACCGGTCTCTTAAGAAGATCCGCCTTGAGTTCATAAATCTCGTTTTATTATATAAGAAAAGAGAATATAGTCAATAATGAGTTGTATCAAGAAAGCTTCATCGAGATTCCGATTTCTCTTGACACAAGCCTGCAGTGCTTATACTATTTACTGATAAACGGAGGTAAAATGGCTGAAATAAGAATTGAAAATCTTCACAAAACATACAAAACAGAGTCCCAGTCAGTCAATGCCCTGCGCGGAATCGACATCAGCATACCTCAGGGCTCCTTCCTGTCTGTGGCAGGCCCTTCCGGAAGCGGCAAGACTACTCTTCTAAACATTATAGGGTGCCTTGACAAGCCCACATCCGGGAGCGTCTTCTTCGGAGACGAAAACATTGTGCCGATGAATGACGGTCAGCTGACCGTATTCAGGAACAGGCACATCGGATTCGTGTTTCAGGATTTTAATCTCATACCCGTTCTGACCGTATATGAAAACGTGGAATTTCCTCTGGCAATAAATCCATTCATAAAGGAGAAGCACGAAAATCTCATAATGAAGATGCTTGAAATGGTTGGCATTGCCGATTTAAAGAAAAGGTTTCCGTCAGAGCTCTCCGGAGGACAGAAGCAGAGAGTCGCAATAGCACGCGCCCTCGTGAAGAATCCCTCCCTTGTTCTTGCTGACGAACCTACAGCCAATCTGGACTCTGAAAATGCCAAAAACATAATGGAGATAATGAAGAGAATGAATGCAGAGCTTAAAACGTCCTTCCTCTTTTCAACCCATGACAAGCTTGTTATGGATTATGCCTCCAATATAGTGCGTCTTCGCGACGGTATGATAATCTCCGGAGCAGTTGAATGAATTATTGGATAAATCTGGCATTCAAAAACATCCTGCGGAAGAAACAGCGCACCATGCTTACGATGCTTCCGGTTGTTTTCGGAACTGCGATGCTGATATTTGTTCTCTCTATGCTCGAAGGCGTCAACAATGACTCAAAGGCTAACCTTAGAAACTATGACTCTGCAGACCTGAAAATAGTGAGCAGGGACTTTTCCCTTGATAAAAAAGGATTCGGTGTGCAGGAGGCATTCTATGTTCCGGAGGATCTTGAAAATTTTCTTAACAGTTCGAAATTTGTAAAAGCTCACGCGAAAGAGGTTATTTTTTCGGGCAACCTTTCTGACGGAACAAACAAGATGGCTGTTATATGCAGGGGAGTCGACTTTGAAGCCTACAGCAAAACATTTCTCACTCTTGCAAAGGTTTATCCGCCTGTTTTAGAGCTTGACAAAGGAGTGATACTCATCGGAGAAGATATTTTCAAATGGTATGAAATGCCGTACGATTCAGTCTTCATTCTGCAGTCAAGGACGGGAGGAGGAACCTTTGACGCCATTGATTTAAGCTATGACGGACTAGTGGCAACCGGAAATCCGAAGATTGACAGGACCACTGTTTACATGAACATCAAGGATGCGGACGAGTTTTTAAACCTAAACAGCAGAATCTCTGCAATAGCTGTGAAACTAAAGAACCCTTCCGACCTGAACAGATTCATAAACGAGATAAAACCAATTATCAAAAAGTATCCCGAACTCAAGCTCATATCGTGGGAAGAGCTTGCCGTTGACATAATCGCAATTGATTCGGCAAAGAAATACTCATCCTCTGTGATGATATTCATAATACTCATTATCGGAGGAGTTGGCATAGCGAACACTATCCTTCTCTCAGTTTACGAGAGGATGAAGGAGATAGGCACGATGAGGGCCATGGGGGCGTCCAATTCCACAATTGTGAAGATGTTCGTCTTTGAAGGCGCTTCCGTAGGATTTGTAGCAGCAGCAATGGGAATGATTCTTGGCACAGTGCTTATGGCATACATCTCATTTGTGGGAATAGACATAGGGGGAATGGTGCAGGACATTGACATCGGGTATCCGATAAAGTCGGTCTTCAGGGGTCAGTTTGATCTGCTTCTTGCTTTCAGGGCAGGGTTCTTCGGCCTTATCATAGGCATTGCCGCATCCTTTTATCCCGCATACAGAGTGGTGAAAGAAAACATAGTAAGGACTCTAAGATGAAATTCCTCTTCATTCTTTCATTTAAAAACATATTCAGAAACCACAGAAGGACTATTCTGACTGCAACCGGAATAATGATAGCGGTTGCGGCGACCATTTTCGGCAAGTCTTTCATCGACGGAGAATTCGCTCCCGTTGTGCAGAACGTCACTGACATGCAGACCGGCCACATAAGAATAGTGACTGAAAAATACAGGGAGAAGGAGAGGCTTATGCCTGTCAACACTACCGTTGACTACAAGGCTGTGGAATCGGCCGCAGAGGGCATTGATGACATCACATTAATCCGCCCGAGAATAAAGTTCGGCACACTTGTGGCAAAGGGGGACGAAGAGGTTGACGGCATGATGGGGTTTGCCATGCTTCCCGAGAGGGAGAAGAGTTTTGCGATACTGAAGGGAATAACCCTGAGGAAGGGAGAAATAGTGGTCTCCGAAAAGTTTGCTTCAAAACACGGTATAAATGTGGGCGACACAATCGTTCTGATAACTCAGACGGCATACGGTTACCTGAACGGCATCTCCCTTGTGGCAAACGAATTCTTTGCGACGAGCATAGAGTACATAGCTGATTATACTGTATTTCTGCACCTTGACGATGCGCAGGAACTTCTCGCGCTCTCAGACAACAGGGCATCTGAGGTTTTGGTTTACACAAGGGATATTTACAAATCTAAGCCCGCATACCTGAAGCTGAGAGAAGCTTTGAAGGATAAAAGCTACTATATGCTCCACTGGGAGGATGACAGCTCAATGCTTCAGGCTCTCAAATCGGCTGTAAGCATAATGTTCATTGTAGCGATGGTGATATTTTTCCTCGCCTCAATAGCAATAGTCAACACAATGGTGATGTCTTTATATGAGAGGATGAAGGAGATAGGGATGATGAAGGCGATGGGTTTGAAGTCTGGGAGCGTTTACAGGATATTCTTCTTTGAAGCGCTTATAATAGGCTTTTTCGGTTCTTTGGCAGGCCTTCTGATAGGGCTTGGAGCAACGATAATCGGAGCAAAAGTGGGGTTTGACTATTCTGCCGCCATGAAATCCGTTGAACTTCCGATAACTCCTATAATATATCCGGTGCTTTCATGGGGAACAAACATCATGGGATTTCTTATGGGTCTCATCTCCGCAGTCATTTCATCTTTCTTTGTCATAGGCAGGATACGCAAAGTGAATCCGGCGGAAATTCTAAGGGAGTAACAATGAAAAAAATATTCTCGGTTGTTTTTTTAATCACGCTCTATCTCGCGTCTTCTGCAATGTCCATTGACGATGTGTTGGAGCGCGTGGAGAAGAACATGGTGAGGACGAACGCGACATACCTATCAACCATGAAAATATTCTCCGAAGATGGAGATAGGAGCATGCAGATGAAGATGTACGTTAAGGATGAAAAGAACGTGCTTGTCGAAGTGATAGAATCCTCAGAAGGCGGAAAGTCGCGCTTTCTCAAAAAAAACGATGCTATGTGGCTCTTCATACCGAGCGCCGGCAGGTCTGTTCTGATAAAGGGGCATATGCTTAAGGAGGGCTTCATGGGAAGCAACTTTTCATATGAGGACATCTCCGAGAACAGGAAGCTTAGGGACATTTACGAGATTACTCTTGAAGAGGATTCGCTCTACTACATACTCACGATGAAGGCCAAGACGGATGACGCGCCTTACAAGCTGAAGAAGAGCTACGTGATGAAGGACGCGTTTCTTCCCAAGAAGGAGGAGATTTACTCCTCTTCCAACAGGCTTTTAAAGGAGTTCATAATAGAGGATTACAAAGAGATGAACGGAATAAACGTGCCCACGAGGATTCTGATGAATGACCTTCTTCAGAAAGAGAATTACACTGAAATGACTTATGACAAAATAGACCTGACAACCAAGATACCCGACTCATACTTCACAAAGGCTTATCTGGAGAGATGAAGAATTCGCTTTTTCTTCTTTTCCTGTTTCCGATTGTCGCTCTCTGCTTCGACGCGGGAGGTGATTACAGATTTGATTATTTCTATTTCGACAGAACAAATTACTTCTCCGCCCACACCCTGACGGGAAGGATTATGAACGAGAGCAGTTTCGTAAAATTCCACACAGAGTTTTACGGAAGGTTTTACAATGGCGACTCAAGGTATGTGATAACCTATCCTGACATTGATTTTTCCATTCTCGGTTTCGTGCCTCCGGCATA
>JAQVDU010000079.1 GCA_028698175.1 bacterium
CAGACTCACAGCTGAAAATATTTTATCTTCTCTGAAGAAGCGCACCTCTTTTTTAGCCGGATGTATGTTTACGTCTATTTCCTGCGCGTTTACCTCCAGAAAAATTATATAAGGCGTAAAATGCTTGTTTAGCTGGCTTCCGAAGGGCATGTAAACAGCTCTCTTCAACTGGGGATACTGTACGATCCTCTTGTTTACGAATACGTGGTAGAAGTTGAATTTTCTGTCGTCGAATAGCTGCGGTTTCCCGACGAATCCGAAAACTCTTACGCCGTCCTGAAAGTAGTTTACAAATAGAGAGTTCTTTACGAACTCTTCTCCCTTTATCTCCGCAATTCTCTTTTCAAGAGGATTGCTCTTTAAATTGTAAACAACCCTGCCGTCGGATATGAATTTGAATGTTACGTTTGGATTTGCCATCGCGAGATTCATGAACTCTTTTTCGCAGTAATTGTTCTCTACATTGTCCGACTTTAAAAATTTTTTTCTTCCGGGCATGTTTTGAAAGATATTCTTTACGGTGACCATTGTGCCAGAGGTTACTGGAGAGGGAGATATTTTAAATCCTTCTCCATAGAGTATTGATGCTGAATTTCCATTCTCATCATCTCTGGAGCAGGATTCGATTTTAAAATCCGATACGAGGGATACTGAATTAAGCGCCTCTCCCCTGAATCCGTAAGTCATTACGTCGTGTATGTCGTCTGCGGTCGCTATCTTGCTTGTGGAGTGCTTCATAGCCGCTATTTTAAGGTCTCCCTCATCCATTCCGCAGCCGTCATCTATTATTGATATAAGGGATTTTCCTCCATTCTCGATCGAAACGGTGACCTGAGATGAACCGGCATCAATGGAGTTCTGAACAAGCTCCCTTACAACGGAGGCCGGTCTGTCGATAACCTCGCCGGCCGCAATCAGAGAGTAGACATTCTCAGGGAGTATTCGTATCTTCACTTTGGGGATATTGAAACTTTTGGGAACGGATTCGCAGGCTTGGCAAGATAGAATCCCTGCCCGAACTTAATTCCTATGTCTCTTAAGACCTCGAATTCCATCTCAGTCTCTATTCCCTCTGCGATTATCTCCGAACCAAGGCGTTCTGTGAATGGAATAAGGGTTTCAAGAAGGTCCTTTTTTATCAGATTCTTGTGTATGTCCCTTATCAGCGCCATGTCATATTTGAGGAAATCCGGCTTCAGCTCAGCTATTGTGCGGAGAGAAGAATACCCTGCGCCCATGTCGTCAATCGCTATCTTATATCCTTTTTCTTTCAGTATTCTTACAGAGGTGTTGAATGCTTCATAATCCGTCACTGCGAGCTTCTCAGTTATCTCGATTACAACGTCGTCTTTTTCTATGCTGTTGTCCCTCAGAAAATTGTCAAACTTCTTGGATTTGAACTCCGGGTCGTATATTCCTTTGGCGCTTGAATTTATAAAAAGCTTTTTTCCTCCGAGATGCTCCGGAAGATGCTTTATGGCATTCGTGCGGCAAATCCTTTCCAGGTCCAAAAGCATGTCGGTCTCAACTGCATATGAAAAAAGAATCTCGGAATTGGAAAGGAAACTCGCATTGTTGACCCTCGCAAGAGCCTCATAACCGAGAACCTGGCTCGTTTTAAGATTTACTATCGGCTGATAAACCGTGTCTATTTCATTATTGGCTATTATGTATTCCAGGTTAAGGTCTCTGTCAAGTCGCGATTCTTCCTTCTGCATCTCGATTATTCTCTTTGCCTTCTCTATCGCCTGAAAAATCGTGCGTTCAGTCCTTCTGATGGGAGATTTTGTGAAAAATGAATAACCAAGCCTGAAAACCCTCGTCGCAAAAATATAGTTGGGCTCCCAACCGGGAAGCTCGTTCTCCACGACGTCTTTGATTTTGTATTGAATTCTCTCCACTTCGCTGTTTGTCAGTCCGTTGCCGAGTTTGTCAGTCGCGAGAAAAAGAAGAATTTCTCCGCTCCTCACGCTCGCAAGCGTCATTATTGTATGCGCCGGGAGTATCTCTTTTTTCAGATTGTTTATTGAATTGATGGTCTGCCTGATTAGCTTGTCGTAAAGCTGCCATCCATAGAGCGACTCTATGTCTTTTGTGATGTCGATGTAAATTACCGAGACCTTCCCGTAATCATCAACCATCTTTCTTATTTCATCAAGCACTACCGGCAGCACAGGCAACCCGGTGTTCATATCGTAGAGACAGCTCTTATATTTGAGCCACTCGGTGTGCATTTTAAAATAATCGTTTTCGTTCATCAGATATGGAGTATCTTGAAAATTTTGTCCACTCTCTCTATCAGCTCTTCTGGAGAGAACGGCTTAGTTATGTAATCTATCGCTCCTTCCTGCAGTCCTGTGAGCTTGTCTTTAACGTCTGTCTTGCAAGTGAGCATGGCTACCGGGATCTTTCTCGTTGATTCCTCTGTTCTGAGCATCTTTAAAATCTCCCACCCGTCCATCACAGGCATCATAATGTCAAGAAGAATCAGTTCAGGTTTTTGCTTGATGGCTGTCTTGATTCCTTCCTCTCCGCTTGAAGCTCCTATGACAGCATAGTTTTCGTTCTCAAGAATTATCTTTATCAAACTGATAATGTCTTCATCATCATCAATGATTAGGATTTTCTTGAGATTTTGTTTTTCATGTATTTGCTTCAAATTCCCCTCCTATTTTCTTTATTGGAAGAACCACCTTGAAAGTGCTTCCCCTTCCGATTACCGAAGATACGGATATGCTTCCTCCGTGCGCTTCGATTATTATCTTTGCTATCGTAAGCCCCAGACCCATTCCGGGATACTTTTTAGACCTCTCCTGTTCTACCTGATAGAATCTGTCAAAGATTTTCTCAAGCTTGTCATGAGGTATTCCTATTCCTGTGTCTTCGACTTTTATTACTGCGTTAAGCACGTTATTTTCCATCCTTTCATAACCTGTTATTCTGATTTTACCATTTTTATCCGTAAATTTCAAGGCATTTACCGTTAAATTGTCAAAGACCTCCTGCAGCGCGGCTCTGTCCCCGAGTATGGGGTCTTTAAGATTGTCAATGTCATGCTCAATTGAAATAGATTTCTCTTCAGCCTCTTTTAAGTGAACGAGAATGATTTGGCTTATAAGCTTCTTAACGTCAAATATCTCCTTTTCCAGCTGGAATGACTCGTCCTTTGCATATTTGATTATTTGGTCTATCTGGCTTAAAAGGTTGTCCACGTTCTTCCTCACAACTACAAGCGCGTCCTTCTGTGTCTCCTTGAGCTCCCCCATCCTCTCTGAATAGAGATAGTCAAGATACCCCTTTATCTTTGTCATAGGAGACTTTAATTCATGTGAGATGTTCTCGATGACTCCTGTCTTCATCATGTCTTTGTTTTTGAGAGTATTGTTCTCCGTCTGCAGAATCTTTATAAGCTTGTTCTGGTTTTCTTCGTTTGCATCGTATTTTTCAACGCACTTCAGCACCGCATCGTAAAGCTCCATGACATCGTCATCAGCAAAGCTTTCCTTATCCGGCTTCATCTCTCCGCTCACAAAGTCGATTAAACTCTGCATGTCCCTGTTTCTTTTTGTCTTCTGCGTGTAAAAGAAAAATATCACGCTTAGGAACAGACCTGTTCCCAATATAAGGGAGAATGCGATTATATAGTGGAAAAATGACGACATGTCTGAGAATACTATCAGAATGTTTTTTGACGGGTTCGCCGATGCCTGATATTGGAATGAATTCCTGTATTTTAGAAGGTCTTCTTTTCTGTACCCCTCCTTCACGTACAAAAAAGTATTGTCATTAAAATTTTCCTTATCATATTCGGCTATATATATAAGGTCATTGTCGTAAATAGCGTCGCATTTATTGCATTTGGAGTAGCAGGAGAATATGTAATCCGCTTTGCCGGTGTAGTATTTTTCAAGGACAATCGAAAAATTCATGTATAAAAGGTAAAACCCGACGAACCATATCAGACCGAAGAACATTAAGACTATGATGGTAAAATCATAAACTTTCTTCGTGTTCATGAAATGAGTATAAGTATTTGCGGTCAAATAGTCAAGGGGCTCTTGACACTGATTCAATTTCATGTAGAATCTTTTTTCACGCCGAAGTGGTGGAATTGGTAGACACGTCGGTCTCAAAAACCGATGATGGCAACATCATGCCGGTTCGATTCCGGCCTTCGGCATTCAGCAGGCGAATGTGAGCGAAACAACCCTCTCTATCTTATTGTGTTTTTTAAGAGCATAAACAGCGTCTGAGAGCGTGCGGCCTGTTGTCACGACGTCGTCGATGAGCAGGACTTTCTTCGCTTCAATGGAATGTTTTCCCCTTCCGAACATAGGCGGCCTTTTTCTTCTCAGGTTCTCGGGGAGTATCGCCTGAGGAACACAGAACCATCTCTGGGAAATCAAATTATGTTCAATATTCAACCCGGTCATCTGCGATAGATTCTCCGCAAGAACGCCAGAATGGTTGTAGAACCTGTTGTGTTTTTTGAAATATCCGAAGGGAATATAGGTGATACAGTCAACATCAGAATACTCTGCCTCCCTTAACAGCTTCTCGTTCATCACAGAAGCGATGAAGAGACCGATGTCTTTTCTGTTGGCATATTTGAATTTCTTGACAATAACCGAAGAAATGTCGTCATAGTATACGCAGGAGCGGGAAAATTCGATCCCTATCCTCTTTTGAGCGCAGTCGGAACATAGATGTTCATACTCCTTCAAGGACCTTCCGCACTTTTCGCATACGCGGGTGGAGGAGAATTTCAGCTTCTGGTAGCATGACCTGCATATGGGTATTTCGCGTGAAAAGAGATTCCCGGAGCAGCAGACGCATTTCAGCGGATATAGAATCTCAAAAAAGCTTTCACCAATAATTCCCCCTATCAATGATTATCTTATTCAATACGGCAAACATCACCACTGAAGTCAAAAGCGACGAGCCTCCGTAAGAAATGAAATTCAGAGGAATCCCCACTATGGGGAGTATTCCCACAGTCATTGAGATGTTGAGAAGCATCTGAAGAGCAACCGAAGATATTATCGTTCCGGCAAGCAGTTTGGAATACCTGCTTTTTATCATTGGAAATGCCACAACAGTCCTGTAAAATACAAGAAAGAGAAGAAATGAGATTATCAAAAATCCGAAGAATCCCAGCTCCTCTCCTATGACGGAAAATATGAAGTCCGTGTGCTGCTGAGGAATGAAATCAAGTTCTTTTTGCGTGCCCCTGAGATAACCGTTGCCCCAGAATCCTCCTGATCCGATGGCGATTTTCGACTGCAGCAGGTTCCATCCGAATCCGTGAACGTCCTTATTCGGTTCAAAATAGGAGAGTATTCTGACCTTCTGATACTCCTTTAACAGGTTCCACAGAAAAGGCGATAGCCCTCCGACAATGACATTCATGAAGATTATCTTGATCATGTTTAAAATGTTTATTTTTCCGATGTAAAGTGTGAATCCAAGAATAAGAAGATATATTATCCATGCAAAAGGAATAAAGGAGAGAATCACAGATGCCAGCGGGGTCAGAAGGACTAATATATAAAGAATTTTAACTTCGGACAGGTATAGGGAGATGACTAAAATGGCAATAAAAATAAGCGAAGTGCCGAGATCCGGTTGTGCAAAGACGAGTCCGAACGGAACAAAAGCCATCATGGTGGATACAAGAAGGACGTTCAGCTTATTGACGTCCCTGTGTCTGTTTGAAAGGTATCGCGAGAGGGAGAGAATCAGGGCGAGCTTCGCGAATTCCGAGGGCTGAATATATGCAAAACCGACGTCTATCCAACGGTCAACATAGCTTGCGTTCATCAGTTTTAAAAACAAAAGAAGAGCTATCGATAGGAAATATGTAAGATAGGAAGATATGTATAGCACTTTGATAGGCAAAAGCTGAACGAAGAAAAAGAGCAGCAGAGAGACAACTATCCATACAACCTGCTTCACGAATGTCGCGGGATTCTGGTTTTGAAGAGCTGAGAAGACCATGAAACCGCCCATCACAAGAAGACAAAGGAGAGATATGAAAACAGTTTTGTCTATTTTGGCTCTGAAGTTCACTTTTTCTCCATGTATTTTTCGGCGATCTTCTTAGCCATCGGGGCTGCTATATCTCCTCCGTGGCCGCTGTTCTCGAGAACAATTACGCAGACGGCTCTTGGATTATCGTAGGGAAAGAAAGATACGAACCAGGCGTGAGGTTCTTGAAGGGAATTTTCAGCAGTGCCGGTCTTCCCTGCCATAGAGCATATCTCGCTTTTAGCCCCAGTTCCTGTCCCGTTTTCTTTGTTGACGGCCTCGAACATGCACCTTTTTATGTAATCTATCTCTTCAGATGAAAACAAAAGTTTGCCGGCGCTCTTCTTTTTCTTGATAAAAAGAGCTTCATGATGCATGTCAACCACCGAGTCGACAAGATGCGGAATGATTTTTTCTCCGTCATTTACCAGCGACAGAATGAATGCCGCCATCTGCATCGGAGTGACCAGAAGGTCGCCTTGACCTATTGAAAGATTTGCGGTTTGTCCTATCCCCCATCCGTCTCTTCCGTATTTTTTATTAAGGTATTTCGTATCTGGTACCAGACCCTTGGATTCTTCAAGAATGTCCATTCCAAGAGAGTCTCCGAATCCGCTCATATAAGCGTACCTTGCCAGCTGGTCGAGACCCACCTTCATCCCAAGCTGATAAAAGTACACGTCGCATGATTGTTTGAACGCTTCGGTGAGGTTCAGCTCAGCATGAGTGCTCCAGCATCTGAATACTTTGTTTGAAATCATTATGCTTCCGTTGCATTCCTGAAAATATGTGGATGAATCCACAGCGCCGGCATGAAGACCCGCGAGGGACGTCAGTATTTTGAAAGTAGATCCGGGAGGATATACTCCGTCCGTGCATCTGTTTAAAAATGGAGAGAGAGGATTTCTTCTGAGATACTCCCACATGTCCCGCCTCACTCCGTATACGAAAATATTCGGGTCAAACGAGGGCTTAGAATACATAGAAACTACTGAACCGTCTTTTGCGTCAAGAAGAATAACGCAGCCGCTTTCGAAATCGTTCATAAGAGTGTCTATGTATGATTGCATTGAATGATTGAGCGTTGCGTACACATTCTCTCCGTTTACTTTTGTCACCGCATTCTTCTTTTCGATTTCTCTTATGACTTTTCCGAATGCGTCTGTCTCAAGGTACTTTATGCCGTTTTTTCCCTTAAGATATTTTTCATAATATTTTTCGATTCCTGTTTTGCCGATAAAATCAGTGATGCTGTAGCCGCTCTGTTTATATTTTTCATACTCGCTCTGTGTGATGTTGCCAACATAGCCGAGCGCATGCGAATAAAGATAATCAAACGGATAGAATCTCCTCGGATGGGATTTTATCGAAAGGCCCTGATACAACCCACCGTTCTCTTCAATAAATGTCACGGCAGATATATCCAGATTGCTTTTTAAAAGCACGTCTCTTTCACCGTATATTTTTGAAACCCTTATGAGACGGTTTATTGAATCCGGCGGAATTGCTATCAGCTCAGAAAGATTCGATATCGCCTCAGCATCCATATTTATCTCATTGACTTCCCCGTAAAGGGAAAAATATCTTTTAGAGGTCGCGATTGTAACGTTATCGCTCGATAAAATGTTTCCCCTCACGCTCACAACGACTTCCTTTTTAAAGCAATTCTCTTCCGAGAGTGCTCTGTACTGGCCTGACTTGAAAATCTGAAGGTTAAGAAGCGTAAGTGCTATAACAAATAGAAACAGCGCAAGAACAACCGCGATGTCAAGGAGTTTGTTTTCTTTGGCCATATCTTTTGACAGCCTTACTTAGAATCATCACTAAAACGTATATAAGCGAGTAGAAGATTACTGTTGCCACAGGTGACAAAACCGCATTGCAGAAAGATTTTTGAAAGGGTTCAAACCTCGCCATAAAAATAAAAGTATCCGTTATTCTGTAGAGAAATGCGGCCATCGATATCACAAGAATCTGGAAAAGGTACTTCTCTTTGAAAATATATCCTTTGGCGATTATTATGGCGTATGAAATGCAAAGAAAGAGCAGTGAATGGTAACCCAGAGGGGTCATAAAGAATGAATCAATGACAAGACCGGCGACAAAGAATGCCGGCAAAGTGTAGAGCGGTGAAAGGTACAGAGAATAGAGGGAGAGGAGAACTATAATAACGTCAATCCTCACAAGTTGTCCGAGAGAGAAAATCGGGGGGAATGTCACGGACAAAAAAAGCGAAATAAAGAGTATGAAAGTCCACAAAAAATAAATCATCTCTCTCTCCTGTACATTCTGTACCATCCCACGGAACCTACGGAATCCTTCTTGTTTTCGGAGAAGAGGGCGGGAAGCTCTTCAATCTTCTTCTCCGAGGCGAAAACGAACCTGAGAGAGGAGAGATTTTCGAGGCAGGACAGAAGATAAAACATCTCTCCGTCGTCGCTCTTTACGGCTTCAAATATAATGCCTACAGGCAGCCAGGGCGGATAGATGTTGCCGAATCCGGAAGTGAAAAGCGTGTCGCCCTCATTCAACCTGACGTCATACTGTATGGACTCGACTTTGAGGACGGATTTTGAGTAAAAATATGCAATCATGAAATTCTTTCTCTCTCTGTCGCACACACCAAGCTTAAAATTGATGTTGGAGTGCGTTTCGACTATCGAATAATCCTCAAAGCATTCTATTGTCTTTCCCACAATCCCCTTTATAAAGAAAACCGCCATCCCCTCCTTTACGCCGCTTAGAGTGCCTTTGTTGATTACGAGTTTTGATTCATCGCTTTGATTTCCGCCGATAATTTCGGCGGGGATTGCAGCATAGGATGCAGTCTCTCTGAATTCAAGCATACTGCGAAGAAGGTGATTTTCGTAAAGCAGAGATTCAAGCATCTGATTCTGAAGCATCTCTTCTGCGAGATAAAGAGTCAGATTCTCTTCGGACATTTTTCTGCCGTTCACTTCCGCGATAAAATCGACAATATTTAAAAAAGGTCTTATAGGAGAGCGGAAAAATTTCCTGGCAGATGAATAGTCGAGATTCTCATTGAAAATAAGTATCAATGAAGAAATAAAAATCAATGCTATGAAAAAATTTGTGACTCTGTTGTTGGTCATTTAGAGGGCGGCATTATTATTTTTTCGTAAAGAGATATATTGTCAATGATTTTCCCGCTGCCTCGGACTACGCATTCAAGCGGATTCTCGGCGACTGTGACTTTTAGCCCGGTCTCCTTCGCTATCAGTTTGTCAA